>QCRS01000014.1 GCA_003211755.1 Prochlorococcus sp. AG-463-F15
AATTAGTCTTTTCATTGAGTTATCATTTAAGGGTGTTGCTGATAAACCCATTGTTAGTCTCTCAATAGCTTTTTCTATGTGAATATTCTCAATAAGCTTCTTGTTTTCTCTTGCGGCATATATAGCTGCCTCATTCAACAAATTCTCAAGATCAGCACCAGAGAAACCAGGAGTTACAGAAGCAATATTGTTTAATAGAACATCTTCTTTTAATGGCTTGCTACGTGCGTGAACAGACAATATATCTAACCTTCCAGTTCTATCTGGTAATTCAACATTAATTCTACGATCAAACCTTCCTGGTCTCATTAGAGCTGAATCGAGTACATCAGGACGATTAGTGGCAGCAATTAATATGACTCCACAATTATCTGAGAATCCATCCATTTCAGTAAGAAGTTGGTTTAACGTTTGCTCTCTTTCATCATTGCCTCCACCAATACCAGCACCTCGTTGACGTCCTACAGCATCTATTTCGTCAATAAAAATAATACATGGCGATTTCTGTTTAGCTTGTTTAAATAAATCCCTAACCCGACTGGCTCCAACACCTACAAATAATTCAACAAATTCTGATGCTGCCATTGAAAAAAAAGGAACAGAAGCTTCCCCTGCAATAGCTTTTGCCAATAATGTTTTACCTGTACCTGGAGGACCAATTAAGAGTATGCCTTTTGGAGTCTTTGCGCCTAACTTTATAAGTTTCTCTGGTTCTTTTAAAAATGTGACTACTTCAAATAATTCATCTTTTGCTTCTGTTATGCCTGCAACATCTTCGAAACGAGTATGCAAATCTTCTAGGGCTTTAAGTCTGGGCTTACTGCGTCCAAAACCAATAGTTTTATTGGCTATCTTGGCTGATCTTCTTATAACAATACTTAAACCAATTATAAACAGTAAAACTAACGCCAAGTTCCCAGTAAGGGAAGCTAATGCCTGCTCCTCCCTTATATCTTTAACCGATAAAGGAGTTCCAGAGGATTCGGCTGCCCTAAGAATTTGTTGGTCATTGCGAAGGGTGGGTGCTGTCACGGACGTCCCATCCGAAAACCGAACAATGACTTCTCTCCTTGCCGGAACCAACAACAAGGACTCAACATTTCCCGCCCCTATATCCTCAAGGAGCTTGCTATAACTAGGTTGCTTGGGTTTCTTGAAGTTCAAGTTTCTGAATTATCAAAGGCTGACATTTGGAGAGTTCTAAGACACAGATGACGTTCCATGAGTTTTCACATATTCAGACTCGTAATCGTATCTTGAAACTCTATTGGTTACCTCTTTAAAGACTACCTATTTGACGCAAGGCATCATAAAAAGAGATTATGGGTGGTAATAATTCATTATTAGAATGGCAGTACCTAAGAAGAAGACCTCCAAAAGCAAGCGAAACCAAAGACATGCTGTGTGGAAGGCAAAAGCTGCAACAGCCGCCCAAAGAGCATTATCCCTTGGCAAATCTGTTCTAAGTGGAAGAGCTCAAGGATTTGTATATCCAATGGACGAGGAAGAAGGCGATGAAGAATAAAACTATTTAGACATGAATGAGGTATAACCTTTATGTACTAATCTATAATATTAATTATTATTTCCCAAAAGATATATGCTTAGTTAGCTCTTATGATTATAAAATTATTAGTCATGATCCAAGCTTAAATGCTTCTAAGACAACTGAATAAATAGAGCCAATTCTAATATTATCTATTACCAACCAATGTAAAGGCCATGGATTTCTTCGGACAAATGTTCTCAATCGTATAAATAATTCTATTATAAGAACCATGCATAAGACTACTATAGGTCTTTGTCCAACTTTTTGTAGAAAGTAAACAGTTATATTACTTCCCATATAATAACCCAATAGCAAACTTATTAGGCCTAAAGACCGTCTTTTCCAAGGCCCTATTAGCGAAGTTGAAATGTATGCTTCAACCTGCTTTTGAAAATAATTTAAACGGGTTTTTTGCAATTAACTATCCGCTATTTATTAGGTGCTGAAGATAATTGAGAGTGATAAAACCTTTCTGGCAACTTGAACCGTAGAACACCTCGCAAGGATAATTGTATTCTCCCAAATGATTGACAACAGAATAAGCTTTATGCATTGTAGCTTGATCAAAATTGTTCCATTCAGTTAAAGTTAAAAGGCATGGAATAGAGGCTGCATATGAAGATAATAATCCAACTATTGTGTCTTCTATGACAATAGTGTTTTGTGGATCAACTCCACTTCTGCCAATAGCATTTAAATATGCCTCAGGGTCAGGTTTCAATTTTTCGACATCTTCATAGGTTATAGCCCCACAGAACGGGTTAGTTCTGCCAAAGTGATTTAAAATTAGCGCTTCAACGGCATTCCGTCCGCTAGTTGTAACTATCCATTGTGTGACTCCTGATTTAGACAACTCATGAACAAGTCTTTTTACTCCTGTTCTTAATGGAACATATCCATTCGAAACTTGTTCTTGATAGAATTTCTCTTTGAGTATATGTAATTGATTTATTTTATTGGTACTTATATCAACTTTTAGAGAAGAAGCATATGCTGCTATTCTATTCTTTCCCCCAGGCACACTAAGAAGCCTTATATAACTAGGAATATCCCAAATCCAGTCTATATTTAACGTTGCAAAAGCCTTGTTAAATGAAACCCTGTGCCCATACATTTCGGTATCCGCGAGAGTACCATCAACATCCCAAAAAACTGCCTCTAATCTTCTCATTAATCAACAATAAGCCATAAAAGAGGTAGGTAGGCGCTAGAAATACAATGATTGCATATTTGAATTGGCTGAACGAGACCTGCCATATCAATCCTGGTTTCTTCCAGAAGCATTACCTGATGAACCATTATCAGAAATTGATTTACCATTATGCCTCAAGGCAGTTCTTATTCGCAGAGGTTTAAAAATTAATACACAGGCAAGAGAATTTTTAAAACCCAGCTATATCCCTAACCCCGAGGAGCATTATCCTGATCTAAAGATTGCTATAGATAGATTAAAAGTAGCCTGCATAAATAATGAAGGAATTGCTATTTGTGGGGATTATGATGCTGACGGTATGACGAGTACAGCTCTCCTTCTTAAAGCATTTAGGTCCTTAAACGCTTTTGCTATAGCAGCAATTCCGAATCGTCTTGAAGAGGGATATGGACTTAACGATAATATGGTAAGTAATCTACATACAAAGGGAATTAAAGTTATTATCACTGTTGATAATGGTATAAATGCTTTCGAATCTATTCAATTAGCAAACGATTATAATATCGATGTAATATTGACTGATCACCATCAATTAAATAACACAGCACCTAAGGTACTTGCTCTAATACATCCAAGTACCACTCCACAATCATCTCCGTATCGAAATCTTGCAGGGGTAGGCCTGGCCTATCTAATTGCAATAGGTCTAGCGAAGGAATTCAAAGCTGAATCCATATTAAAAGATTCATTAGATCTTTTTTGTCTAGGTACTATTGCAGACATGTCTTCTCTTAGGGATTCAAACAGGTATTTTCTAATTAATGGACTTAAAAATATGCATAATACACAATGCTTAGGTCTAAAAGCTCTATATAAAGTGAGTGGATTAGAAAATTGTTCAATAAGAGCAGATGATATAGGTTTCCAAATTGCTCCCAGAATAAATGCTGTGGGTAGGATAGGTGATCCTAATTTGATTTTGAGGTTGTTATTAGAAACGGATAAAGAAAAAGCAGCTTCCTTAGCAAAACAATGTGATGAATTGAATAAGAATCGGAAATTAATAAGTAAAACAATAGAATCTGAAGCTGTGGCCCTTATCGAAGCAGATAATGGTGCAATACCTCCTTTTATATTGATTGCACAATCGCATTGGCATGCTGGAGTAGTGGGTATTGTTGCATCAAGATTAGTAGAAAAATATAATAGACCAACAGCTCTTCTTGCTTTAAGTAAAGACGGAAGATTTAGAGCTTCAGTGAGAGCACCTGCTGGTTTTAGTGTTAATAAAGCCTTGGAATTATGCTCTGACAATCTCGACAGCCATGGTGGGCATCCGGCGGCTGGAGGTTTCACAGTTAAGCCTGAGAATATTTCAACTATCCACAAGCAACTAAATGTATTAGCTAATAGTTGGCTCCAGAGTCATGGCAGAAATTTCAAGTTAACTCCAGATTCATATTTAAGTTTAAACGAAATTACTTGGAAATTCTGGGACTTGTATTCAAGACTAGGACCATTTGGAATTGGCAATCTCAGGCCACTATTTTGGACTAGAAATTGTGAGGTTATTAGTAAAAAAATACTTCGAGGAGGTCATCTCAGCTTATTATTATCTCAAGATGATCAACAGATTACAGCTATTTATTGGAATTTCAGCAAAATTGTTTGTATTCCACAATTTATTGATATTGCCTTTTATCTAAATATTAGTAAATGGAGTGGTGTTAAGAAATTCCAATTAGAGCTTAAGTCTATTAGGCCTTACCAAAATGAGGTCATAATTAAAAAGTCAAATAGAACTTACAAATCTTGGATAAAAAATACAGAAGAAGCAATCCTAATAAATAATAAACATGAGGAAATTTTATTCTCAATAAATACCAACAATATTTCTAGTAATAATCAATACAAAGCTAATGATCCTTATATTAAGGAACTAATATCCGATGCTACTATTGCATTAGGTCTCACTGTCTAGCCTGCATTACTTTAAACTCATATCTAATATATAACAGAATAATAAAAAATGGAATATATGTTTATTTTATTTCACTATAATCCAACATTATTCAAATCTGAATAATTCTTTCAACGGATTGATTTTGTTTTTTGGAAGAGCGAGATATATCTCAGATCATCTTCTGTAGAAAATCAGAGCAATAATTGCAGGTCCTGCTAGTACTACAGCAGCAAGTGGTAGGAGGTTGCCCATGATTGATTAGTTGATGACGAAGTAGAGTCTAGGAGGCTTGTACTCCCTAACTACCACCATACGAGAAATCCGCCAACAAAGTCCATAACCAAACATTGCTGTGATGGGTTGTCACAGCTTTTGAAATGAAACACAAACAAGTTCAGTGGAGTTGCATAAATAACTGTGGTGCCTGTTGTCGTCTAAGCCCAGAGGAAAGGTGCGAGGCTCTTAATGTTCTTTCACCCAATCAACTAGAAACATATATGGAGATGGTTGGGGATGATGGCTGGTGCATTAACTATGACAAAAGTACAAGAAGCTGTAGAATTTATACTGACAGACCAGATTTCTGTAGGGTCAGCAATCTACCAGGCCTATTTGATATTGAAGAAAGTGAATTAAACTCATTTGCTATTAGATGTTGTCAACAGCAAATAAAGTCCATCTATGGAGACACAAGTCAAGTGTATCGCAGATTCCAATATAGACATAAGTTATCTCGAAAAAAATGATAGAAAAGGTTAAACCATCAAAAAATATTAATAATAAAGATAGTAATGATGCAAAGGACTTTACTACTGTCTTTATAACTACTTTTACAACTGTTTTTCTGGCTGAGTTAGGAGATAAAACACAAATTGCCACTATGCTATTAACTGCCCAATCAGGCATGCCAATTGTAGTATTTGTTGGCGCAGCTCTAGCTTTAATTTGTTCAAGTTTTGTTGGAGTAATACTGGGGCGATGGTTAGCAAAAAGCATGCCAACCCAACGTTTTCAATATATTTCTGGATTATTAATGATAGGTATAGGAGTATTGCTTGGGGCCCAAGCAATTAATTCTTTAATCCATAATCTGCAATGATGTACTTATGATCCCAATCTTCATTACAACATTCACTACAATTTTCCTTGCAGAGCTAGGAGACAAGACTCAATTGGCAACAGTTGCCATTAGCGGGACAAGTAACAGACCAGGTGCGGTTTTCTTGGGTTCCGCATCAGCGCTTGTAGTTGCAAGCTTATTAGGCGTAATCGCCGGTGGATCTATTGCTGCGATGATTCCGAGTAATGTTTTAAAAATACTAGCGGCTTTAGGATTCCTGATAATCGGTACCAGACTGCTATGGCCTCTAACTCAAAATGCGGAGGAGCTGATTGAACGATAGAAAATTCTGGACTACACAATCCATAGTATTCTTACCCAATCACATTTAACTTCAATTAAAGACTTTGATAATGCATGTATTCAAGTTGTACTTTCACTCCTAACTAAAAGAGCTATGTTCACGGTTGCAAATCTACTAGAGCATCTTTCAGAAGGTGATTCTATTGAACAAAGAAAATTAGAAAAAATACTTAAGTTAACTAAAAAGAATGAACGTCAGAAATTAGAAATAGCAGTACAAGCACTCTTAAAGTTAGGAATTCTAGAAACAGAAGTAAGTGGGACTCTGAAAAAGTCGAGTAATAATTCATTTATCGAGGCTCGTTTAAGATGTAGTAGTAAAGGTTATTGTTTTGCTATAAGAGATGATGGAGCAGGTGAAGATATCTACATAAGAGATAATCATCTTAATCATGCTTGGAATGGTGATCGTGTATTAGTCAAGATATCTAGAGAAGCTATAAGAAGAAGGTCACCTGAAGGGATAGTTCAATGCATCTTAGAGCGAACAACTACAAACATACTTAGTTTATTGGAAAAGGAGGATGAAAATCTAATAGCTACGCCATTAGATGACAGAATCTTGTCATCAATACTATTAAAAAATACAGAACATAAGTTCTATGATCAAGCAAAAGAAGAAAATCTTGTTGAAGTACATATAGATCGCTTCCCAATTGGCCAATATGATGCACAAGGTCATGTTGTAAGAGCACTACCACTAGATGCTGGAACAAATGGGGATATAGATATCTTATTGACTAAGAATAATCTTAATAGTAACAAACTAAGTCCTAGAAGTACTATAAAGAATCCATCAGAAAAAAATAGAGTAGATCTTAAAGATCAGCAAACCCTAATACTAAAGAGTTGGTCAGAACCAAACTCACCTCCTCTACCTGCAATACATGTAGAGCCCAAAGAAGGAGGGACTAGATTGTGGGTTCACTCACCAACTATTGCTGAGAGGGTAAGTATAGGAAATAATCTAGATAATTGGTTATTTAAAAGAGCTGAATCACATTGTTTAGGTAATAAATGGAATACATTACTGAATGAAAGTTTAATGCAAGCTAGCCAATTTAAGGTTGATGAAATCAATAAAGCTATAACTGCACAGATTGATATATCACCTGAAGGAAAAATATTAGATTGGGAATTTTTCCTTAGTGAGATTAAGCCCGTAGCAGAAATAGAACCTAAACATTTAATCAGTCTTGATGCCAGAAAGCCTAAGTCAAGAGCAATTCCCGTTGCCTTGAAACCAATAAAAGACTATTTAGTTCAATTACAAACAATAATTTTTTGCTCCAACCAGTTACAAGAACTCGAGAAGAAAAATGGATTATTAGAATTAGATCTACCAGTACCAAAACTTGACGATTTATCTGAGCTCATATGGGAACTTCCTGGTACTGAATTCGAACAATGGAAGCTTCCTTTGAGCAAAACAGATCCAAACTCAATACTGAGTCCATTAATAAGAGCAGCCAATAGAGCTTGGTGCCAACATATTAAAGAACTAAATATTCCCGGGATAGTGATAAAAGCAGAATCAATTGATAGTGATACTTTAAATGATGTCGCAAAATCAGCTCTCTCCCTAGACCTACAACTAGAATTAAATGATCAAGGTATACCTTCAGCATCAGATCTTTCAAGTGCTTTCTCTAAAGCTAGTTCAAGAAGAGTCTTAGAAAAAGCATTGAGATATGCATTACCTACACCAAAGTTAAGCTCATATAAGACCAAATCAAATTTAATAGCAGATCCTATTAACGATATAGCAAATGATAACTTTGACAATACACAAGCTCCCTGGTGTTGTCCAAGCCTCCATTATGCTGATATTATTAATCAACATATTCAAATATCATTATTAAGAGATGGAAAATCTCGCCCTTCAGCTAGACACAAAACTAATATAGAGCTAGGGAAGAAAGGCTGCCAAACAGAAATCAATTGGACTATCTTCTCTGAATCTATAATTTCTAGCTTAATTAATATCACATCTGAAAAAGTAGTTGATGCTTTAAATACTCAACATAGGAAAGCAAAATTATTACGCAGTAGTCTAATATCAATGACACAAGCAAGAGCAGCGGAACCATTTATAGGTAAAGAAGTGGATGCAGTTATAAGTGGGGTTCAGAGTTATGGATTTTTCGCAGAAATAAAGCCTTCAATGGCCGAAGGTTTAGTACATGTTAGTTCATTAAGTGACGATTGGTATGAATATAGATCAAGGCAAAATAAGTTAGTGGGGAGAAAGAGCAAGAAAGCTTATCAATTAGGTGATCCAATTAAAATAAAAATATTAAAAGTAGATATCTTAAGAAATCAGATTGATCTTGAGCTTATTCCGGAGAAAAATGTTCCTCAACAAAAAGAGTCTGATTCTTCTAATACTACACAAACTGACTTCCAACCAATTCCAATTACTATAATAGACACATAGCATGTATCCACTTGTACTAGCAGTTACAGGAGCTTCAGCTCAGCAATTAGCTGAAAGAGCATTATTATTACTACTACAAAAAAACTTTAATATTCACCTAATACTTAGTAGGGGTGCCTATGAGGTATGGTCATCAGAATTAGGGATAAAAGTTCCTTTAGACCCTTCTCAGCAAGAGGATTTCTGGAGAAATCGTTTAAGTGTTACCAATGGTGAGTTGAAGTGTCATAAGTGGAATGATCATTCATCAATTATTGCTAGTGGTAGTTACGCTACAAGTGGAATGGTTATTGTTCCCTGTACCATGGGAACAATTGGACGTATAGCATCAGGTTTTTCTCTTAATCTTATTGAAAGGTGTGCAGATGTACATCTAAAGGAAAAAAGACCATTAATTCTTTCTCCTCGAGAAAGTCCATTTAGTCTAATACATTTACAAAACCTAACCAGGCTTTCAGAGGCTGGAGCAACTATCTGCCCGCCTATACCAGGTTGGTATAGCAATCCGAAGAATCTGGATGAAATGATAGATTTCATTGTTATACGTCTATTTGATACATTAGGTGAAAGTCTTGCGCCACTAAATAGATGGACTGGGCCTAACTAATGAGTAAATTAAATCGGCTAGCCCTAATACCCTGTCTTGCTCCATTGATTTTGGTACTAATAATATCCGCAATGAATATAAACAAGCCTGTACGCCTCAAACTATTAACATGGACTACCCCTCCTATGAGTATTGGACTATTAATGGCCTTAGGCGGCTGTACAGGTGCACTCTTAATGGCGACAATTGGACTGGCATTAACTAATGACGAAATCAAATTAGAAAGGCAAGTCTATATAAATGCAAATATTAACAAGAATTCCAATCAATTTATTCCATCGGATGATTTGAACAATGTCAAAGATCTAGAGTATGAAGAAATAAGTGCTGAACCTTTACCACAAAGAGATCTTAGAGATCCATCACCAACAATATCTGTACCATTTAAAGTTTTAAATAGAAAAGCTGATCATCAAACAGAGGTTGATATTGATAATCAGGAACTAGATAAACCATTGTATGAAAATATTGATTATGACCAAAACTATGAGGAAAGTTATTTTGTTGACAAACAATCTTATCAATCAGATGAAGAGATCCTAGACGATAGTAAGGGAGATTTAATCGACTCAAATGAAGATTGGGATGCAACCCTTGGTGAAGAATGGTAGTTACCAATAGCTAAAGAAATTAGAAAATATAAAAGTTTCTTAAACTTGTTAAAGTAAATTCATTATGACATTACATTAGTAACAAGTCAGTGGATAAGAAATCATCACCCTCTTCAAAAAGAAGTGACGAGATGGAACCTTCAAATGAAGAATCAGTTAAACCAATAAAACCCCCTAAGCCTGAAGACAAGCCTTTTGATAATTTCATCAACGAAGATCTTATACCTGACCTTGATAAAGCACTTACTGCTAGTGGATTTCCAGAAAACACAATTTCCCTTAAAAATGGGCAAAGGCCAGTAACTGGAGGAGATTGCTGGATGGTGGTTGGTGACATGTCAAATGGACGTAAGTTTTGGCTTTGTTTTGAAACAAACGCAATCACCTCTAAAAAAACAATTGCAATAGCAGAACAAGGGATTTATCCCAGTGTCCTCGAGTCTTTTTTAATAGATGAGAAAAAAACTACCAAGGCACTTCTTATATCAAGGTTGCTTCAAAGACTAAATGGTCAGAAGTGGTTGGGAGCAAACTAAGCAGGTCCCAAAAAGAAATCAGATATTCTGAATTTAGATTTGGTTATCCAGAAAATTCGACTAACAACTCATTGTTATAACTTTATAAGTTAAACAAAATCTTCCCAATAAGAAATGAAAAGACCTAAACTAAAGTAGTAAGAAATCCTATTCATAGATCAAAGTGGATCTCAGGAAACATCCCTGAAAGCTACTGCTATAGATAGAGTTTCAAACAAATCAAGTACTACTCTCTAATTATTTGATTACAATTAAGAACTCAATAACAGATATTGCTCTGAAATCAGAGGCATTCAATTCTCAATGGCAAAGCAAATTAGAGAAT
Organism: Prochlorococcus sp. AG-463-F15; assembly: GCA_003211755.1. Classification (GTDB taxonomy): domain Bacteria; phylum Cyanobacteriota; class Cyanobacteriia; order PCC-6307; family Cyanobiaceae; genus AG-363-K07. The sequence goes on from QCRS01000014.1 coordinate 10,605, forward strand.
TTGCTAGCTCTCGGGAAAGCCGCTGGAGCTGATTTTATTGAAATATTCCTGGAAAACATAGATCATCTAAGTATTTTGGCGGAACAAGATTCAATCACAAGTGTTAGCCCATCATTTGGCATGGGAGCTGGAATAAGAGTTTTCCGAGATAAAAGAGATGGCTTTGTATGTACTAATGATCTTTCAGAAAGTGGACTGCAGGAGGCTTTAAGTCAGGCTCTAGATATGCTTGGATTAGAAATAAATAATCTTGTTAGAAATGATTTCGATGGCCTTCATCTATATCGAAACTATGGAGAAGGTAAGAAGAATTGGTTAAGTGAGTCACTAGGTCTTAATGAAGCTAGTAAATTACTTCTTTTAGGTACAACTAAACTTAATGATTATGGTAAGAATATCAGTGTAAGAAGAGGAAGTTATTCAAGGTCTTGGCAAGAAGTACTTGTTGCTGGTAGTGATGGAACATTCGCCAGGGACATCAGGCTACATCAATCGATTGGTTTAAATGTACTTTCAACAGACAAGGAACATCGTTCAAGTGTTGGTAGAAGATATGGAACTTCAGCATCACCAGATGACTTTAGAAATTGGGATTCAGATAGTACAGCAGAAGAGCTTTGTGAAAGTGCGCAAAAAATGCTTTATGCAGACTATGTAGAAGCGGGTCAAAAGCCAGTTGTTTTAGCGAACAAGTTTGGAGGAGTAATTTTTCATGAGGCTTGTGGTCATCTACTTGAAACAACTCAAATAGAAAGAGGAACCACTCCCTTTGCAGATAAAATAAACAACAAGATTGCTCACGATTCAGTTACTGCTATTGATGAAGGTATTACTGAGGGAGCTTTTGGTTCATTATCAATCGATGATGAAGGTATGGAGCCACAAAGAACTGTATTAATAGAAAATGGAGTACTTAAAAGGTTTATAAGTGACAGAGCTGGTGAACTTAGAACAGGTCATAAAAGAACAGGTAGTGGAAGGCGCCAAAATCATACATTTGCATCAGCAAGTAGGATGCGTAATACCTATATTGCACCAGGAAGTTACACACCAAAACAACTTATTGAAAGCATAGATGATGGCCTTTATTGTAAATCAATGGGCGGAGGCAGTGTTGGTCCAACTGGTCAATTTAATTTCTCAGTAGAGGAGGGTTATCTAATTAAAGGAGGAAAATTAGATAAGCCCGTAAAAGGGGCTACTTTAATAGGTGAAGCTAAAGAGGTAATGCCTCGTATCTCAATGTGTGCCAATGATTTAGACTTAGCTGCTGGATTTTGTGGTTCAATAAGTGGCAATATCTACGTAACTGTAGGCCAACCACATATTAAAGTAGACACAATAACTGTTGGAGGACGGTAACAATGAATCAACAAGCTTATAAGCCTAGAAACCCTATAAATACTCAAAGGATAGTCGATACTTTGAATAACTTAGCCAAATATGAATCAATCAAGCAATGGGACCTAGGTGCCTCATCATCCAAAGATATTTCTGTACAAGTCGATAAAGGTAAACCAAAACAATTAAAAGGGTCTCAAAGAAGTTCTATTACAATAAGAGTATGGAATAAGCAAGGCTTAGTAGGTATCACAAGTACCTCCGATTTAAGTGAACTAGGACTCAGGAAAGCATTTGAGGGAGCATATCAAGCAAGCAAGTTCGGGAACCCTAATGATATTCCTGATTTTTCCTCATTAGCAAAAGAACCACTTACAAATTTACATAAACCAATTATAGAGTTCCAAGGTATTAAACGACTTCTAGAAATACTAAAGGATGCAGAAAATCAATTGTTAAATATGCATAGTTCAATCAAGAATGTTCCTTATAATGGTCTAGCAGAAACTAATTTTGAAAGGATCTATATAAATAGTCAAGGAGCAAATAGATTCATCAAGGCAACTCAGGCCAGTCTATATCTTTATGCAAGGGCACAAGAAGATAATAGGAAGCCACGAAGTGCTGGTGCTATTCGCTTGGCACATGGAGTTAAGGAATTAGATATTAATGCCTGCATTGAAGAGGCATCTAATCGTACAATTAGTCACTTGAATTATAATCAAATTAATACAGGCAGATACCTTGTTTGCTTCAAGCCTGAGGCATTCCTTGAGCTTATGGGTGCCTTCAGCAGTATGTTTAACGCCAGGTCAGTTCTTGATGGTGTTAGCTTAACAAAGAAAGAATCTCTAGGTAAGAAAATTGCATCTCCAACTTTATCCTTATTTGATAATGCATTACATCCTTCAAATATAAATTCATGTAATTTCGATGGTGAAGGGACCCCCACAAGTAATTTATGTTTAATTAATGGAGGAGTATTAGAAAACTTTCTACATTCTGAAGCCACAGCTCGCCAGTTTGGAGTTAATCCAACAGGACATGCAGGCTTAGGGGCAAAGGTTTCTGTTGGCGCAGATTGGTTAGTAATAGAAAGGAAAGAAGGAGAAAATTTACTTTTAAATAAACTTAAGCATGATGAATATAATGATACTTTTATATTAATAGAAGGACTAAATGCATTACATGCCGGTGTCAAGGCTAGTCAGGGTTCTTTTTCACTGCCTTTCGATGGTTGGTTAGTACAGAATGGAGTAAAAACATCTATTGAAGCGGCAACAGTAGCAGGTGATATAAGAGACGTCTTAAATAATATTATCCATATTGAAGCAGATCAAGAAATTACGCATCAAGGCATCTGCCCACATATCTGGATAGACCAACTATCTGTGACTGGTGAAGAGTGAAAATAATATTCTGGGGGACTCCCAACTTTGCGATACCAACACTTAATGCAATTTTAGAATCAGAACATGAACTACTTGCAGTTGTAACTCAACCCGATAGGCGTAGAGGCAGAGGTAAAGAAACTACACCATCAGCCATTAAGAAAAGAGCTATTGAATATGGAATAAAGATCTTTACACCGAACAATATTAAACAACAAAAGGAAATTCAAGAACAAATAGCAAGTCTCTCTGCAGATATTTATATAGTTGTGGCCTTTGGACAAATATTACCTCTTGAGGTACTCAAACAACCACCTTTAGGTTGCTGGAATTGTCATGCATCGCTTCTACCGAGATGGAGAGGAGCAGGACCTATCCAATGGAGTTTATTAAGTGGTGATAGCAAGACTGGTGTAGGAATAATGTCAATGGAGCAAGGGTTGGATACAGGACCAATATTACTATCAAGAGATGTCAATATTGGATTGTCCGATAACTTCCAAATTCTTTCAGAGAAACTTAGTTTGATTTCTAGTGAACTCATGCTTGAGGCATTGGTAATAATAAGAGATCATGCAAAACAAAGTTTAAAATTAGTCAGTCAAGATGAAATAAAAGAAGAAATCAAGTATGCACGGTTAATACAAAAGGAAGACTTGCTAATAGATTGGAACCAAAGAACAATTAATATACATCAAAAGGTAATGGGTTTATTCCCAAATGCTTATACCTTTTGCAAAGGCAAAAGATTAAAGATACTTAATAGCTTTCCCATGGCAGATGAATATTCAAATGAAATGACACATGATCAAAAGTGTCTATACCGTAGGTTAGTTAATGTTAGAACTACACCTGGAGAGATTGTTCAAGTAGAAGACGAAATGGGGATTGTTGTAAGTACAGCTGACTCTTTTATACTTCTTGATAAGGTGAAGCTGGAAGGTAAAAGTATGGTCCAAAACAAACAGATTTCACAGCAACTTAAACCAAATATTGGCGATTTATTGGGATAATCTACTGAGCATTGTTAACATCAACTACTTTTCTCTTGGAAAAGCCCCAAGTAAATAAACTAAACATAGTCAAAAAGATAAACCACTCTGGGATGATCTGGATTGGGTTTATTAATAATATCAAAAGCTTTAGACCAACTAGCCCAACAGCAATATAGCCAGCGAGTTCAAGTCTAATAAATTCATCCAACCATCGGATAAAAAGACCAGAGGTAAATCGAAGTGCAATCACACCAATAAATGCTCCAGTAATCACCAAAAGGAATTGATCGCTTATAGCTACTGCTGCTGCTACGCTATCGATAGAAAAGGCTAGGTCTGTTAAAGCTAAGAAAAAGATTATTTTTATCAATGAAGGTCTGCCAATCTCGATAGGTTCATTACTGGTAGTAATTGAGTCTTTATTTATTCTTATCTCATTTATCTTAGTAAAGAATAAACCGAGTAAATATAAGCTAGCAAGAAGTCTTATTGGCCAAAGCTTTAATACTATTTGAGCCATCAATATAAGTATTATTCGTAGTATTAATGAAAGGAAGATTCCAAAATTTAATGCAATCTTCTGTATTTCTATGTTATTTAATTTTTTTGTAATTGAGGCTAATGCTATTGCATTATCAGCAGATAAGACAAGTTCTAGGGATATCAATACTGGGAGCAAAGGGGCCAATTCGACCCAACGGTCTATTCCTTCAAACAGTGGCGAAAGCGAAGTGAGAGCTGCTGATTCCATAGGAACATGTCAATTCAAAGACTCAAGGCAGCTCGGAAGTCGCCAGGCGACAAAAAAAGGACTATTAAGGTTAGAAGGGTTTAGTTAAGTAAAGTGAGATGCGCATCCATTCAAAACTTTGCCATATTGATGAAAATAGGGCAATTGTTAAAGTTTCAGCCTGGGAAAACGAAACAGCTCTTGGGAGTTCCTTAGGTGAAGGGGCTAGTGTGTTTTCAGCTGAAGAGAATGCCATCAAACAACTACTCCAGAGACTGGAATTAGGAATAAATCTATCAGATCACTATCTTGGTAAAAGCTCGGAGGTGGCCAACCTAAAAAAGCAAGATACCATTAAGGATATCGAAAGTAAAAATGCTACCTCCAAAAAAGTTAAGAATTCCGACAAGAGTATAGAATTACCATTAAACAATTCTCTCCCTAATAATGAAGATGATCAACCATGTGACTGGAGTAAGGAGTTAACGGAAATAGATCATCAAGTTAAAAAACTAAACTGGGACAGGAAAACAGAGAACGAATATCTTAAAGAAAAGTTAAACCTTTCGGACCGCAACAGAATTACATCATATAAAGAATTGAAGAAGTATTTGGCTATGCTCAAGTTTGAAAATAAAGAAATACATAATATCGAAGATAATGACTCAGAAGGAAAGAAAAGTCTATTACAAGAATCAAATGAAATTCTAAAAATACTGCAATGGGATGTATCTAGAGCAAGAGAGTTTTTATATAAACATATGAATGTTACAAGCCGTCAGGAATTAGACATAAAGAGTCTTATAAGTTTTAACAACCTTTTAAAAATTGAGTTGAGTGATTATGAAAACAATAAATATTGATAGGTAAAAGCTATAGAATAATTTATGCCTCCATGCATAGTCATCTTTAGGAAGATAGGAAAATGCCTCTTAGCTCTATGGTGCTGAAATTACAGCAATCAACACTTACGGAAGAATTAATTGTTAGGGCACAAAGACCAAATAGACTTTTGATGAAAGGTGGAGGAAGAGCTGCAAGAGCATTAATAACTTCTTCAATAGCCAAGAAAAGAGACAAACCACTTTTAATTATTGTTCCAACTATTGAAGAAGCTTCAAGATGGTTTTCACTTCTGCAACTAATGGGGTGGGATATTACTCATCTATATCCCAGTAGTGAAGGTTCGCCATATGATTCATTCGATTTAACATCTGAAATCATATGGGGACAGCTACAAGTTCTAAGTGACTTAATTTCTGATAAACCAAAACCAGGAATGGCAATTGTTGCTAGTGAAAGATCGTTACAACCTCATTTGCCACCGAGAGATATATTAAAAAGACATTGCTGCTTACTAAAAAAAGGTATTGAGATTAATTTAGAGGAGCTGTCTATTAATCTTAGTAAACTTGGGTATACACGATTAAGTACTATTGAACAGGAAGGCACTTGGAGTAGAAGAGGCGATATAGTAGATATTTATCCTGTAAGTAGTGAACTTCCAGTTAGGCTGGAATTTTTTGGTAATGAACTAGATAAACTAAGAGAGTTTGATCCCTCTACACAAAAGTCCCTTGATCCAATAGAAGAAATAAATCTAACACCTACTAGCTTTAATCCTTTAATCGCAGAAAAATTAAGAGAGAGTATTCCGGAAGTCTTAGAATTCTTACTGGAAGAAGATTCTCTATCTAAACTTTTAGACAATCAAATTCCAGAAGGTATGAGGAGGTTGATTGGATTAGCATGGAATCGACCTTCTAGCATTCTTGATTATATAGATAAAGAAACTTGTGTAGTAATTGATGAAAGAAATCAAGGGATAGCACATTGTAAACAGTGGGTTGAACATGCTCAGGAGAACTTCAATGAAGTAACTGCTTCAATCAATAATAAAACAAATGTTAGCTCGATAATCTACCCTGACAGCTTGCATAGAAAGCCACAAGATACTTTTAAAGATGCTGAATCATTTTTTGGTTATGATCTATCAGAGTTAAATGAATCAAGTCATCAAGACAATTCATTTGATTTATCAGTAAGAACTAATAAATACTCACCAAACGAATTTGCCAAGCTTTCTAATGAGATCAAGGGATATCTAAGAAATAAAGTTGATGTTTGGCTATTATCAGCGCAACCAAGTAGAGCTGTCAGCTTGTTGCAAGATCATGATTGTTCAGTTAAATTTATATCAAATAATAGTGATTATCAAGCCATAATAAGGACAATCGAGCAAAACACACCTATAGCATTAAAAAGTTCACATAATACCGAATTAGAAGGACTATTTCTTCCTGCATGGCAAGTAGCATTATTTACTGATAAAGAACTCTTTGGTCAACAATCAATAGGCTCTGCAGGATATATACGGAGGAGAAGAGTATCCGCGAGTCAAACTGTAAATCCGAATAAAATGCAAGCAGGAGATTATGTTGTACATCGAAACCATGGTATAGGTAAATTCCTAAGAATAGAAAAGCATGCATTCTCAGGTGAAATTAGAGATTATCTAGTAGTCGAATATTTGGATGGAAAGCTAAGTGTTGCAGCTGATCAATTAGGTAGCCTTGGTAGATATCGAGCCACAGATTCAAAACACCCAAAAATCAATAAAATGGGTGGCGCATCATGGTTAAAGGTAAAAGAAAGAGCCAAAAAACAAGTTAAGAAGATCGCAATTGATTTAGTTAGATTATATGCAGAGAGAAGTGAAGCCAAGGGTTATGCATTCCCAGAGGATGGACCATGGCAACTAGAGCTTGAAGATTCATTTGCCTTTGAACCCACAGCAGATCAGCAAAAGGCAGTTATGGAAGTAAAGCGAGATATGCAAAGGACTACTCCAATGGATAGATTAGTTTGTGGTGATGTTGGTTTTGGTAAAACAGAAGTAGCAGTTAGAGCAATTTTCAAAGCTATAACAGCTGGTAAACAAGTAGCATTATTAGCACCAACAACAGTTTTAGCTCAACAACATTGGAATACTATTTCTGAACGTTTTGCACCCTATCCTATAAAAGTTTCAATATTGAATAGATTTAGAACTAATTCCGAAAGGAAAATAATCATGAATGAATTAAATAGTGGAAAGATAGATGCACTAATAGGTACTCATCAGATATTATCGAAAAATATAGAATTCAAGAAATTAGGTCTATTAGTAATAGATGAAGAACAACGATTTGGTGTTAAGCAAAAAGAAAGAATAAAACTTATGAAAAAAGATGTTGATGTCTTAACTCTTTCAGCTACTCCAATACCAAGAACATTATATATGAGCCTATCAGGTGTGAGAGAAATGAGTTTAATTGCCACTCCACCTCCATTAAGAAGACCAATAAAAACACATTTGTCACCTATAGATGATGAAATTATTAGAAGTGCAATATGCCAAGAGTTGGATAGGGGGGGGGCAAATATTTTATGTAGTACCAAGAATTGAAGGAATAGAGGAAGTGGCCACAAAACTACGAAATATGATTCCAACATTAAAATTATTAATTGCACATGGTCAGATGGATGAAGGAGAACTTGAAAGAGCAATGTTTGAATTTAATGATGGCCAATCAGATTTAATGTTATGCACAACTATTATAGAGAGTGGTCTCGATATTCCTAGAGTTAATACTATTCTAATCGAAGATGGACACAAATTTGGATTATCGCAGCTGTACCAATTGAGGGGAAGAGTAGGAAGAAGTGGAATTCAGGCACATGCATGGATTTTTTATCCATCAAATTCTGCACTTAATGATTCTGCACGCAAAAGGTTAAGAGCAATACAAGAATTTGCACAATTAGGAAGTGGTTATCAACTTGCTATAAGAGACATGGAAATTAGAGGTGTAGGTAACATATTAGGTGTTGAACAAAGTGGGCAGATGGAAACTATTGGGTTTGATCTTTATATGGAACTTCTACAAGAGTCATTGGCTGAAATACAGGGTCAAAGTATTCCGACTGTGGATGAAGCACAAATAGATCTACAAGTTACAGCTTTTATACCCGCAGACTGGATTATAAATAGTGATGAAAAGATATCTGCCTACAGATCAGCTACACAATGTAAATCATCAGAGGAACTGATCGAACTAGCATCAAATTGGACCGATCGATTTGGTTCTATACCTGGTCCAGTAGAACAATTACTAGCGATAATGAAATTAAAACTGCTAGCTAAGCAATGTGGTTTCTCTCGTATAAAGCAAATAAAGAACAATATAATACTAGAGACAGCTATGGAAGAACCAGCTTTTCGACTATTGCGTCAAGCACTGCCAAAACATTTACATGGAAGATTGGTATATCAAAATGATGGTAGTAACAACGGGACAATTTATGCACGAGGTCTTGGAGTATTGTCAGCCTCAAAACAAGTAGAGCAACTAGCGAATTGGTTACACCAAATGGCAAACAATATACCCTTAGAAGAAGGAAGTTCTAATAATAAAGATATGAAAAAAAATGATGAAGTTATCAGAATTTAAATCGTTTTTACTAAGGAGAACAGCTGATTAAATATCAAAATTAATAATATATAACATATAAATCTCTAAATAAACATAATTAATATTTTCTAATTCCATTAACTTTAACATATTAGTTCGATGTTCTATTTGTTGTTGTAATTACCCAATAGTTTTGATAGTCTATTTCTAAAGTCACCTTTAGACATTCCACCTTTTAGTTCTCCTAAAATGGAAAAGTCGCTATCTGGATTCTCAACTATAAGATAAGTTGGCCATCCCATACCCTCTTTATTTGGATATTGGCAGAGCAATATTTTTCTATATTTTCTATAAGTATCTGTATCTTGAAGCATTACGTTAACGAAGAGACAACCAAGCTCTTCACTCACCAATGAATCGTAGTGACTCATTCTATGACAAGTACCACAATCCTCTGAACTAAATTTGATAACAGTAAGAGGCATTAATTAAAAGGTATTTAATATATATTATATATTATTGTTAATTTCTAATATTAATCAGGTTCTGATGATTTTGAAAGATATCTTAAAAAACAATTCGATAAATGTTTTGATGAAGAACTAAGGCTCATATAACTTAAAAGGCGACATCTATAGTAAGCAGTAAATTATTTAGGACCCTTTACCAGTAGTCCCAATGAAGATCCTGCAAAAATAAGAGATAAAGCAACAAATGGAACAAAGAAAATACTACGGTCATTAATTGGGATAATTTTAATGAATCTAATTACTCCATATATTGATCCAATCAGATAGCCAAGAGCTATACAGCTTAATGATAACTTAGTGCATATCCTTGGTAATAATGATAAATTAAAAAGATTTATTATGAAATCTACACCATATAATAATGACATAAGAGTCAATAACAAGGATAGTCCTATTAAGATCCAATAGTTCGATTCTTCTACATATAACAAGATGAATCCATATACAGCAAAGACAAAAGCAATCCAGGCAGAAACCTTAGAATAAGAATTGTATTGGAAAGTTTGATTAATTTTAATTTTCACGAAAGCTCTTTTATATATAAATAGATAAGGTTGGATAGATAGTAATAGAAATATACTAAAACTTTATATAGGCATATACACACACATTATAGCTAAGTAAATAAAGAATGGTTTTTCTTTTAACAAAATAAATTTTATATGTAGTGATGATTCAATATCGTGCTTTCATCTTGTAGACTTTAAAAATATAATTTCATGCATATCAAAGTAAATTTAGATTTATAATTGTCATTAATTTAAATTATTATTATGATTCTTGATTATCAAAAAGTTTATTAATCTTAGTATTCTAAGAGTTCCACCTAATATCAGAATAAAGCCCAATGCAATTCCAATAACAACAAATAAACCCGTCATAAGTGTAATTAGAGAATAAAGTAATCCAATAAGTGATTGAATTAAATCACTCCAAGTAACTTTAAGAGTTTCAATCCATTGAGTTCTGTTAGGTATTGAATTTATGAAATCCAATAAGAATATTCCAAGAAGCAACATAAGAATTGCTTCTAATGATTGTCTAAATATCGAACGTTTTCTACGAGAATATTTTCTCCGAAATACTTTTCTATTTAAATTATTTTTCTTTTTAAATAAATTAGATGTCATGATTAAATACGAATTTCAGATTTTCACTATGTATATGCCAATGTTATAATTTTAGCATAAAAAAAACTAGTGTCATTAATTTGAGAACAATATACATACGGGCATGTTCTTTAATAGATCGAGAGTTTATTTGCCAGCGAATAATAATTAACGGCTAGATTTGCTTTCCATCAGTTCTGTTGGTGTAATTTTCTTATCAATGAGCTCTGGTATGGGTACATAATAATATAAAAGTGAAACGCATATAAATGTTGAGAAGCCAAATATTGCTGCTGTAAATCTCTGCGATAATGGAATTTTCTCCACAATATCTCTATACTGTAGTGGCATATCCTTTGGAATATTCCACTTAATCTGAACCCTATTATCTTGCCGTAAGTCATCAAGACAACGAACCAAATCAGACAACTCAGCATCATCCAATTGAATTTCTAATGGTGGAGTATCCTCTTTACTGCTGAAGAGGCAGATTCTATGTAATGTACCTGAAGGACTTATCATTACATGATTAGATGAATTACCGAATGACCTCTTCACTCCTGATAAAGTATATCTTGCGTAAGGAAATACTACGTTCATAAGTGACTCAAGATGAGTTAATTTACCTTCAAGTAAAGGAGAACCTAATAACTCTAGTTGCCATGAAGATAGAATTCCTATTGTATTTGTAGACTGGCCAAGTGATTTATCTGGTAAACCTTCAATATTTAATCGAGCTGAATTTTGATCATAACGAAAGTTTAATTTAAACATGGAAACTAATTAAGAATTAGAGTCAAGCAAGCTAGCTCTAAGGCGCTCTACTCCCCCAGTACCTACAGACAAGGCAAGTGTACGTACTAATAGCCTTGTCATGGAGTTAGATCCATCCTGAGAGAGGAGTTTCTGAACTGCACCTCTACGGATATTGAAGCGTTCACCTATTAAGTCAATGAATCGGTCATTAAAAAGGTTCCAGCGTTCTTGATTCTGCGCTTCGGGTTCATTGGATGAAATGAGTTGCCTCAGTCGAGGGTATATGCGTTCTGACATCGTACA
>QCRS01000015.1 GCA_003211755.1 Prochlorococcus sp. AG-463-F15
TGGAGCAGGAATTGATGCTTTCTAGACCCTTGCACGAAGGTTGTTATTATCTAAAAGCTGTAATGGGTAACCCACATACTCAGTTGATACATCTAAGTAAATTAGCAAATCTATTAAATCAATCAGCAGTAATTTGAACCTATGGGGCCATCTCAATCAAAAGGGCGATGGGTAGCAATAGTTACTGGAGCTTTTTCTATTGCGATTGCAATTGTTTATTTGATTTTGATTACTGTTTTAGATTCTCGGGGTCCGATGCTTCCACCTCCACCCGAGGCTCTGGGCGTGGTGGTAGTTGCCTCCTTTGATTCTTTTGGAGAGGTTCTACAACCCTATTAATCGCCAATTTTAGGAAATTCTGAAGAGTTGATTCTCTTCTATTTAAGTCATAGTGATGTTGTACAACTTCTTGGACTCCGCCATCGCCCCAATCTTGATCTTGTTGAAAGTAGGTTATGAAGCTGGCACCCGCTATTCGCGTTAGCCAGGCAGCAGCAACACCTTGGATTGCTCTTCCTAAGAGCAATGTCGGAAGACTAAGACTTAATGCCGTACCAATTAGAGCTACGCCACCTTTAATTACACCTAGGCCAGCGAGTGTGCGTCCTACTGAAACGGTGAGTTCTTGTGCTCGTGATTTTGTGAGTTGCACTCCATATATCCGAGCAATCTCCATGACCATTTGAGCATTAACTGCTGCTGTCCCTAGAAGGTCAACTCCTGGAAGTGGGGTTGCGACTACTAATCCGCTACTTATCCAGCTGTAACGGTCTATACATTTTCTGGCTACGTTCCTTCGTTGATTATTTAGTAAGTCTCTACCTGTATCTCCAAGGTGTCTGCATTGAAGAAGAATGTTGTCGGCAAGAAGCTCTTCTCCATCTTCATGAAGGACCTTTGCTAGTCGGCGTAGAAGTTTGTCTACTTCGGCAGGGGGTTGCCATGGATGCCTCCCTGGCCTAGGTACTGATTGTGGAGCAGCACAACAAGGGATTACATCTGCAGGGTCAAGTAGGCCTTTAGAGTGTCCTCTTAATAAAGATAGGAGCCTTCTTTCTTCTTCTTCGCCTCGAAGATCGCATTTGTTTAATACAAGAAGTAATCTTTTCCCAAGATTGGCCAGACTTTTTAGGATTTCCAGTTCTGTTGAACGTAAATCACTATCAACAACTACTATCATGAGATCAGCCCGACTAGCACGTAGTCGTGCCTCTCTTTCACGGCTACGTCCATCCTTTCCTGCTTCAAGTATTCCAGGAGTGTCTATTAATTTCAACCCTCTCTCCAGCCTTTTTAGTCTAAGTCGATATACTTGGCTACTTCTTGTTGATCCCATATTAGCTCCAACTACGCCAACTATCTGATTCAGTAACGCCCTAATAAGGGATGTTTTTCCGCTAGATCCAGTTCCAAATATCACCACCACTAGATCCCCTCTGGCTAGTTCGTTCCCAACACGCTCTCTCTCTTGTCTTAAACCTTCTGTGGCGACATTTTCTTGTAGGCGCTCAAGTAATCGATCAATACTTTCTAAACTTTGCTCTGCTGCCTGTTGACGGTCTTTGGGAATTGTTCTCTTGTCCTGAGGTTTTGGGCTCTTGCCAGTAAATTTGTTTAGGTAAGATTGCCACCATGGCCAGCCAACTTGTATTAAGAGAGTTAAAAGAAGCCCGGTAGAGAGGAGGAGGGTAGGTCCTACCAGCCAATAAGGAATTATGTACTGCAGTGAATAACGTAGCTCATTAATTAATCTAAGTACTGCGCCTATTACTCCTCCTATAACCAAGAGGACTACAAGAGCCCCAAAAATAAAAATTAGTATTCTTTGATGTTTCATTAGTTGATTCTCTTGTCCCCTTTAGAAGTCAACATGATTGCGTATAGTCATTGGTCTAATAATTGGTATGATTATTTTGTTTGGTTATAGCTTCTATAATTAAACAGAATACAGCAATATTGATTGCAATATCTGCACCATTAAAAATAGGAAAGTTGATAGGGATTAACTCAATAAAATCATTCACGTAACCAAATCTCCAACGGTCTAGTCCATTACCAACACAACCACCTAAGAGAAAGGAGAAAGCTATTCCCTTAAATATTGGTAATGGTTTGCTACGCCAAAGCCATAAAATCAGTCCAATGGATACACAAAAGCTTAAAAGACCTAAAAATGGAGTTGAATTAGCAAATAAACTAAATGCAGCACCAGTATTTTTGACTAGTCGTAAATTCAATAAATTAGGGACTAAGAGTATCGAAGGTCTACCTTTTAGTAGTTGAATTACTAAGAACTTACTTAGTTGGTCTAAAAGAACTACCAAAGTGCTAATAAGAAAAAGGGATTTTCTCTTTAGAAGATGTGCTTTCATTCGATAAAAAGTAGTTTCCTTAGGACCTGAGACAGTATTGCTATGCCTGGGCAAAGCAATACTTGTGCAGGAATTGGTGCGATTGAATAACTAAAAAGCAGATCTGGGAGTGGATTAGACCAGCTCCCTATGAATGATCCAACTGTTAGATACAAAATCCCCCATATCTGAAACACTATCAATCCAATTAAGGCACATAATGTTAAGGAAATAAGATTATTCATATTTTTTCTTTGCGCGAGTCGACCACTGATCCAAGCAGCAGGTATGAAACCAGTGAGGTAACCAAAACTAGGCGTAACTAAATAGCTAAGACTGCCCCCACTATGAAAGATAGGTAGATAGAAAAGACCAACAGTGATATATCCCACTGCAGCTATAACAGCTGCCCTTGGGCCACAAACAAGAGCAGAGAGTAATAGGGAAGGTACTTGCCAAGTACTAGGTAGGCTAATTACCTTAGGTGGTAAATCTAATCCTGGGAGAATTAAGGCAGAAGGGAGTAACCCTCCTACGAGGATCATCATGAGACCCGCGAGTGCTCCACTCCAAATAGCTAAGGCCCGCACAAAGGGATTACAGCTACTCCCATCCTGCAATAGGAAAGAGTCAATTACTAGCTTTTATGGAATTATCTATTGGTGACAAGGTATTACTAATAGTGCCTTTGCCGTATTTGAAGACGGCCGATCCGATGCCTATGCTTCGTCCACCAGATCTTGTCTCATCAGAAGAGATAGGTGAAATAGTCGGATTGATAGGTGTTGATACGGTAAAGGTTCGTTTTCGACGTGGGATTTTCTTGATCCCAATCAAGCACCTTGCTAGAAATTCTCCAAATCAGGATGAAAGTTCTTCATGATTTAATCTAAAGAAACGTCATTGTTGCCAAGTTTTCGAGAGTTTATTAATAGTTTGCTGTGGCCCGCATAAGCTTAAAAGTGGTTTTGTGAGATGTATGCGAGCAATATTCTGTAAATCGTTGCTAGTTATTGAGTTTATTGATTGAAGGCTTTTTATGTCGTAGTCATCTCCTAGCTGGAGCCATCTCAATTGAGCCCTTCTCTCCGCACGTTGTCCAACTGTTTGAGAACCATGGGCAATTTGTCCTCGAAACTTTGCTTTTGTTAAAGCTAGCTCATCTTCTGTAATTAACTGCCCTTTGATTTGCTCCCAAATATTTTTTAGTAGTTGAAGGGTTATCAAAGCTTTCTCTTCACTAGTAGAGACATGTAGAAGAAAGGGTGCGGCTCTTTGTCTTATTGGATGGTGTACGCCTACATCGTAGGCGACTCCATGCTTTTCTCTAAGCTCTCTAAAGAGAACGCTTGACATTCCTGACCCAAGGTGGCTACTAAGAAGACGAAGAGCTAGGTCGTCTTTATGGCCGTGTGGAATTGTTGGTTGGCCTAGCATTATGACTACCTGTCCAGTTTTCTGGGCCTGAAGGAAGAGGGTAGCCCCTTTATTTATTGGATCTTTTGTGAGAGGTTTTGTTCTTGATTTTGCTGATTGATTGTGTCTTCGAATCATTAATTGATCAAAAGGTTTCATTTCTTTAATGCGCTCTTCTAAATCTGTAGGGAATGTTCCGGCTATCGCTAGTACTTGTTCGTCTTTAGTCAGCCTCTCGGCTAAAGGCAATAATTCTTCTCGATTCAGAGTCCTAACATCTTCAGGTACCCCCAGGGGATCATGTCCATAGGGACCATCCGAATATGCAAGATGGCGCCATCCGTCAAAAGATAATTGAAAGGGGCTCTCTTTTTGTCTTTGTAATGCTTGAAGGCTTAATTCACGTTCAAGTTTTATCTGTTTTGAACTTAGATGTGGACTAGTTATCATCCAACCAATAAGAGGTAGCAGACGATTTGAATCACTATCAGAGCATTTTAGGCTGATCAATAGTCCATCTTCATGTGTGTCGCACCGCAGCCCAGCCCCACAGCCTTCAACAAGATCAGCTATCGCAATATTGTCATAGGGGCCACAACCTCTACTCATTACAGAAGCTAATAATTGATGAGCTCCTTTTTGACCAATTGGATCTGATCGGCTGCCACCATTAACCCACATTTTGGCAGCGAGTATTCCAGGAACTTTTATAGGGTCTAATGCAATGTTAAGGGGACTCATGATTAAATATCAGCTGGTTTTGCGATTAATGTGCAACATAATTCCGGCTGTAATTGCACAAATATTTCATCCCTTAGTCTGGAGCTTGACCAGTAGCTGATATGTTTTAGAGGATTAAGTAGAGGTTGCGGCCTATTCCAAAGAGCCTGTGAGCCCGCGAGACCTGCAACTTGGCTAGAAGCTTCTAGGTTGAAACACAATCCATTTTTCACAAGGTGGCATGCTCGATTGATTTCTTGTTGTGAAGGTGATGAAGTCATGCTTTCTTTTAGTATTTTGTGGACTTCCATTTCAACTCGCTCTAAAACATCTGCCTGACAACAAGCTTCAAGCAAAATTAAGCCACCTTTTTCTAATACAGTTACATCCATATCAATAGCTTCTACTATTTGGAGCTCTTCTCTTAGACGTTGTACAAGTCTACTGCGACGTCCTTCAGATAAAAAGGAAGTAGCAATATCTGCACCCATGACAATTAATTGTTCATTGGCAGGTGCAATAGGCCATGCCATTAGAAGTCGAGTTGATTCGAGTCTTGGAATATCAATTTCTTGTCGATGTCTATGAAATAAAGGTTTTCCCAAACCCTCATGCGGCAATTCTATTGGTGAACTTTTCTCTAGTTGAGACAGCGGACTATTCGAAATTTGATTCTCTATTCCTTTAGGTATGTTTCCAGCTATTGAGATACAACAGTTCTGACCAGTGTAAAGACGCGTGTGAAAGGCCCTCATCTTTGCTGGACTGCTGGCTCTTAGACTTTGTTCATATCCAAGGATAGGTCTGCCGTAAGAGTGGTTAGCCCAACAAGTGCTCAATAGCCTTTGGAAGACTTTTTCATCTGGTTGATCATTATGTTGGGCAATTTCTTCAAGAACAACTTCCCTTTCCGTTGTATAAGCATCTTGAAGTAAAGCTGGTTTGAGTACAAGATCAATTAAAAGTTCTAGTGCTGGGGCGACTACCTTGGAAGGTACTAATACGTGGAAATGGACGTCATCAAATCCAGTTGCAGCATTACTGCTCCCTCCAAGTGCTTCAATCTTTCGATCAAACTCCCCAGCTTCATGGTGAATGCTTCCTTTGAAAACCATGTGTTCAAGGAAATGAGCAAGTCCTTCTTCTCCAGGTTGTTCACTGGAACTGCCAGCTCTAAACCACAGATCAATGCATGTCAGTGGGCTGTCGGGCATTGGTGCTATGACACATTGGGTGTCGTTGTGAAGCGACCAATGCTGAAGGTTGGGACCTTGGATTGAGATCGTCAGAGTTGTCTTTCAAAGCCCCATTCTGATCCTTATCGCTCTCGTGTTGTTTAACCTTTCAAAAAACGGGCATAGACTTCACCCTTTTTTGGAGTCCATAGCAAGTCAAATCAGGCTGCAAAGGTCAATTTTGCCTGAGTTGATACCATTAGAAGGAAAATCCGAATTTATCAATGTAAAAGGAGGGTTAGAAGGCAAGGAAGTATTTATAAGTAATGAATTACATCAGGCTAGAGGACTAAGAAGAATTCATATAGAAAGTGCACTACTTGGTGGAGGTTTGGAAATTCTGCATTGTGTTTTCTTTCCAAACCCAACCTTCAACATCCCTATATTCGGGGTAGATATTGTGGCTACTGCTAATGGAATATCTGCAGCTATAGTTGATCTTTCTCCTGTTTCTAAAAACTTACCCTTAGGTATAGATAGACAACTATCAAGTATATCCTTCCCTAGCTTTAGGAAGGCAAGAGAACTGCCGGAGTGGGGAAATATCTTTTCAAGATATGTACAATTTGTGCGTTTGGACGGCAAAGATGAACAAGAACACTTCTTGCACATAGTTGATCACTATTTATGCATTCTTATCAATACTTTGTCCCAACTAGAACCAGATTTACCTAACGCAAACTCTACGATTGAGAGAATTAGGTTTCAGAACTTCTATTGTCTGCAACAGAAACGAAATGACAAAACGAGGAATGTTTTAGCGAAGACTTTTACCCCTCAGTGGGCGGACAGATATATAGAAACATTCCTTTTCGAAAGCCCTTTAATATTGTAACAATGAAGTATCTTCTATGGCTTTTAGCCCCTGCACTAGGTTTTTTAATTGCCTTTGGAATTTCTTCTTTAGATGAAGAAGTAAAGAGATCTTCCCAGACAAAAGCACCGGATGCCTCTGTTAGAACTCTTGAATCTGTAGCTGCATTAGGTAAGCTTACCCCCTTAGGTGAAGTTAGGAGATTGGCTGCACCTAGTAGTAGCTTGGGTGGCACACCAAGGATTGCAGAATTATTAATTAAGGAGGGTGATTATGTTAGTAAAGGACAAGTACTTGCTTTATTTGATAATCGCCCACAGATTAGTGCTGATGTAGAAGTTGTTCGAGCACGACTTAAAACACTTGAAATTAAGATTAAAGTGCAGAAAAGACAAGTTTCTCGATATCAAGAGGCTGCTATTCAAGGAGCCGCTTCACTAGTCCTTTTAGATGAAAATCAGGATAAATTAGTTAAACTTCAAGGACAAAGAGAAGAATCATTAGCAGAACTTAAGGGACTTAAAGCAGACCTTGACAATAGTGCATTAAAGACACCTATAGATGGGGTTATTCTTCGGATTAGTGCACGTGTTGGAGAGCGCCCAGGCTCTGAGGGAGTATTAGAAGTTGGTGCTAACCAATCGATGGAAGCTCTTATAGAGGTATATGAATCTGATATCAATAGAGTTGAAATCGGTCAATCTGTTTTAATGACAAGTGAGAATGGTGGCTTTGCGGGAATCCTTAAAGGTGAGGTGAAAAGAATTAGTCCTCAGGTTAGGCAACGAAGAGTTTTGTCTACAGACCCTACAGGTGATGCAGATGCAAGAATTGTTGAAGTCAGGGTAATTCTTGATCCTAATTCAGCCCTACTTGTAAAACACTTAACAGGCATGAAAATAATCGCTAGATTTCAGAAATCGTGAAGTCTGATTTCTTTCAAAAGAGGAGAATCCCTCTCGCTTGGTTATTGCTAACAAGGCAACCTTTACGACTTCTTGTGGCAATTGCCGGTATATGTTTTGCAGGAATATTGATGTTTATGCAATTGGGATTTAGGGATGGTTTATTTGATGCAAGCGTAACTGTTCACAAATTATTTGATACCGATTTAGTACTGATGAGCCCACGGTCGATGAGTTCTATAAGCATGAGTGGATTTCCCCGAAGACGTCTAATACAGACTATGGCACATCAAAATGTAGTAGGAATTACACCTGTTAATTGGAACTTTCTTCTCTGGCGTAATCCTGATACTCTTTCTACCAGATCGATACTTGCATTGGGTTTTGAGCCAGGTGATCCCCTTTTAAAGGACCCTAATTTTTCATCAAAAGCGCAAGCCCTCAAAAATCGTGGAAGAGTTTTATTTGATGAACTTTCTAGAGATGAGTTTGGGCCAATTCCAGATTGGTATAGAAATGGACGTGTTGTTGAGACAGAAGTAGCAGGAAAGAGAATTCGAGTTGCTGGATTGGTCAGTTTGGGTCCATCTTTTGGGGCTGATGGAAATTTGATTACCAGTAGAGAGACATTTATGCAACTACTACCTTCTAACCCCCCTGGCAGCATAGAAATTGGTCTCGTCAGATTACGGGAAGGTTCCGATCCTGATTTAGTAGCTGACTCACTTAATAGGAGTTTGCCTGCTGATGTAAAGGTATTAACGCATCAAGCTTTTATAGATTTTGAGAAGAATTACTGGCGAACTAGTACTTCTATTGGGTTCATTTTTACTCTTGGTGCCGTTATGGGATTTGTAGTTGGATGTGTGATTGTTTATCAGATTCTGTACAGCGATGTAAGTGATCACCTCCCCGAGTATGCGACTCTTATGGCTATGGGGTATCAATTAAAAACCTTGCTTGGAGTTGTGGCTCGCGAAGGAATAATTCTTTCAATAATGGGTTATGTTCCTGCTTATTTAGCCGCACAAGTACTTTATGCACTGGTCAGAGGTTCTACAAAACTGCCAGTCGCAATGGATCCTCAAAGAGCTTTCTTAGTTTTTATATTAATTCTGGTCATGTGTATGGGCTCTGCTGTAGCTGCTATGCGTCGCCTAGTGGATGCTGACCCTGCTGAGATTTTTTAGAGAATACTTTTTACACTTTCTGAGAATGATCAATTTGCTAAATAATTGCGAGCCTTCTATAAAAATCGATGGCCTAAGTCATTGGTTTGGTAAGGGTTCGATGAGACGACAAGTTCTTGATTCAATTTCTATGCAAATCAACCCAGGAGAAGTCGTTTTACTTACAGGACCTTCAGGATGTGGAAAAACAACTTTACTTACATTGATAGGCGCACTTCGCAAGGTAGAGGAAGGAAGTCTTTTTGTTTTTGGTAGTCAGTTAAGAGGGTCCAGAAGAAAAACAAGACAAAAACTTCGTAGGCAAATTGGCATGATTTTTCAAGGGCATAACCTCTTACGGTGCCTTACTGCCGAACAAAATGTTCAAATGGGTTCTGATTTGATAAAAGGAATTTCATATTGCGACCGAAGAGATCAGGCTCGTGAATGGTTGTTAGCGGTTGGCCTTGAAGATCAAATGAGTAAACTTCCACATGATCTTTCTGGTGGACAAAAGCAGCGTGTTGCTATTGCTAGAGCTTTAGCATCTAGACCAAAGTTGTTGTTGGCTGACGAACCAACTGCTGCTCTTGATAGTGTTACAGGTAGAGAAATTGTTGATTTATTAAAGAGACTGGCCTTAGAACAATCCTGCTCTGTCTTGATGGTTACACATGATCCAAGAATTCTTGATGTTGCTGACCGACTTTTAAAAATGGAAGACGGGAGGTTGCTTCTTCCTATTGGATAGGTTGAGTTGATATTATTTAATTGATACCATAAAAACATGGCTAAGCGAAGAAACCTCAAGAAGGAAAAACAAGAGCGCAACCGTGCTTATGCACGCAAATTTAAAAAGCGCAAACTCCGTAATGATGGCCGTGGTGAAGGTGCTGGAAACGGGGTTACTGGCACAGCAAATAATGGTGGCGCTGCAGACTAATATTTTGAGAAAACCAAGCAAAAAAGATTCTTCCCACCTTGCAGACCCTTTTTTCTTGTCGATTGGCTGTTAGTTTTTAGGAAGAATTATTTTTAGGGTGTTCGTAAGCGTCGTTATACCTACTTACAACCGTAAGCCAATCCTGGAGAAGTGCCTTATAGCACTTGAAAACCAAGACCCTGATGTAGTAATTGATGGATATGAAGTAATTGTCGTAGACGATGGGTCTACTGATGGAACGCCGATATGGCTAAAGAGTCAAGCTAGTCGATACCCTCATGTCCGTTTAGTTGAGCAGGAACATCGTGGACCAGCTCAAGGTCGTAATCGAGGAGTGGATAATTCGATTGGAGAAGTAATTGTTTTTATAGATAGCGATTTAGTTGTAACTAGATCCTTCTTAACTTCACACATCAAGGCCCTGTGTCGTTCTTGGAAGAATCGAGGCGATCGACTTTGTTTTACATATGGAGCAGTTATCAATACGGCTAATTTTCAAAATCCAACTTTCGAACCACATAAGCTTCAAGATCTTTCTTGGGCTTATTTTGCAACTGGCAACGTTGCAATTGATAAAAAGGTTTTAGAACTCTCAGGCCTTTTTGATACAGGTTTTCATCTATATGGTTGGGAGGATTTGGAGTTGGGAGAACGACTGCGTCAGATGGGCGTAAAACTTGTCAAGTGTCCTAAAGCCGTTGGTTATCATTGGCATCCAGCCTTGAGTCTTGAGCAGATCCCCCATTTGATAAAAGTAGAACGTGAACGAGCAAAGATGGGCTTGGTTTTTTATCGTAAACACCCCACTCTCCGAGTTCGCTTTATTATTCAGTTCACTTGGCTTCATCTATTCCTTTGGGAGTTTTTGACTATCAGAGGAATTCTCAATGAGCGCAGTCTCCGCCCTTTGCTTGCTTTTCTTATTCGAAATGGATATGCCGGATTAGCAATGCAATTGCTTCGAATCCCTTTAAATCGTATTGGAGTCAGAGAACTTCATAGGCAAGCCTCCACAAATGGTCACTTTTGAGAGACCTTTTGATAAATTGGTTAAGTAATTTCAATCCCGCACACCTGTCCGTTTCGGGTGATGCATGTTGATCAAGTTCATTTGACTAGATCAACACGTATACCTGTCAGGTGGAGGCGAACCCGAAACCCTAAAAAACATGGCTGTTGTAACTCTCTCCGAGATGATGGAGGCAGGTGCTCACTTTGGGCATCAGACTCGTCGTTGGAATCCAAAGATGTCGCGCTATATCTATTGCGCAAGGAATGGGGTTCATATTATTGATCTCGTCAAGACAGCAGTGTGTATGAATAGTGCCTATAAGTGGACCAGAACAGCAGCAAGAAGTGGGAAGAGATTTTTATTCGTTGGAACCAAGAAGCAGGCTTCAGAAGTGGTTGCAATGGAGGCTGCCAGATGCGGAGCTTCCTATGTGAATCAACGCTGGCTAGGTGGGATGCTTACTAATTGGACCACTATGAAAGCTCGTATAGATCGATTGAAGGATCTTGAGCGTATGGAGTCCAGTGGAGCAATCGCAATGAGACCTAAAAAGGAGGCTGCTGTCCTACGAAGAGAATTAGAACGACTTCAAAAATATCTTGGAGGTTTAAAAGGAATGAGGAGACTTCCTGATGTTGTTGTTTTAGTTGATCAGAGACGGGAAACTAATGCTGTTTTAGAAGCACGCAAATTAGATATTCCACTCGTCTCAATGTTAGATACAAATTGCGATCCAGATCTTTGTGAGGTCCCAATACCTTGTAACGACGATGCAGTTCGTTCTGTTCAATTAGTTCTTGGAAGATTGGCAGACGCTATTAATGAAGGTCGCCATGGTTCAAATGATCATCGTGGAGGAGAGGACAGTGGTAATTAAATCTCTCTTGCTTCCTCTAAAGATTTTGCTGCCGGTATAGCTTCGGTGGCTTCCTTTTTCACATTACTAATTTCAATCCATGCCTGACATATCAGCCAAAGTCGTTAAAGAATTGCGTGATCAGACTGGCGCAGGAATGATGGATTGTAAGAAAGCACTAGTAGAGAATGCTGGCGATATGAAGAAGGCTGTTGAATGGTTAAGGCAAAAAGGAATAGCAAGTGCTGAAAAAAAATCAGGAAGGGTTGCAGCTGAAGGTGCAATTGGCAGTTACATTCATACAGGTTCAAGAGTTGGAGTTCTTCTAGAGTTAAATTGCGAGACAGATTTTGTTGCTCGAGGAGAGTTATTTCAGGGTCTACTTAAAGATGTAGCAATGCAAGTTGCAGCATGTCCAAATGTTGAATATGTGACAACGGACCAGATCCCTGATGATGTTGTGACAAATGAGAAGTCTATAGAAATGGGTCGTGATGATCTTGCAGGCAAACCCGATCAAATAAAGGTCAAAATAGTGGAAGGCAGGATAAGTAAGAGATTAAAAGAATTAGCACTAATGGAACAACCTTACATTAAAGATAGTTCAATGACAGTCGCACAATTAGTCAAACAAGTCGCAGGAAAAATAGGTGAAAATGTTCAAGTACGCAGATTTACTAGGTATACTCTTGGAGAGGGAATAGAGGCTAAGAAAAATGATTTTGCAGAGGAAGTTGCATCCATATCATCTGTTTAGGTTTGGACTCCAAAGATAAGAAAAAAAGAGGAATTGATCCTAGTAATCAACTAGAGCTTTTATCGATCCAATGTAATAAGCTCTCTCCAATAATATATAGAAATTATGCACTTTATTTACAAATTATTCGCTCTATACTTTTAGACTCTGTTCGTAATGCAATCCTTACCCTGATAACTGGACAAGGATATTCTTCTTTTGATTCAAGTAACAAAGAGAAAATCAGTTCATGTCAACTTATGGTTGACAAATTAGTCGGTCGTTGCAACTCCTTATTGACTATTGAACATATCATTGACCTCATAGATCAAGTAGAGACTGAGAATAAGATTATGATTCAGGATGACAAAGTTCAATTGTCAACAATTTTAGACAGTGAGATAAGAATAAACTCTGAGTATAAAGATGATAAAGTTGATAATTCAGATATTGTTCTTAATTCATTCCCCCCGATTGACAATCCTTCATTCATTAACAGTTGGTTTATTGCCGATGGATTAGGTCAAAACTATGAAATGCATTCAGGTGAATATGAAAACAAGAATTATTTGGAACATGAGATTGAATCTATAGAACTAAGTAACAGAAGTTCAAATAACGATATTAATGATAATGAGCTCGAAACAAATGATGGCAATGATAACAAAGTTAATTTTCTCAAATCATTTTTTTCTATCGCTAGTAATGCATTTGACCCTAAAAATAAGAAACATGATATTGAAGGTGAAAATTCGAATCCTAAAGATACAATTTATCAAAGCGAAGTTAAAGAGAAAAAAAAATACATACCTGAAAACCCTCAAGCTTTGGCTAAATGGATTAATTCATTCGAGTTGGCTTTATCTAGAAGGCTTCGAAACCTATCCCATGCTTTAAATGTAGAGTTATTAAGAGCAGGAATTGTGAATAATGTTGTCCCTGTAAGTATCTTAGATGCAGTTTTAGTTGGTGAAATGAGCTCACAATATTCCGACTCTAATCTACTTAAAATATCTATTCCTGGTAGTCCCTCAGCTCTTGGGGATGGAATAGATATAGCTTGCTTGTTAATTCGTTTGTCGGATTTGGAGTTTGACAACCCTAAACTTAGGAATTGTCGCAATGAACTTAAGAAGTACCAAAGTCAGGTTTTGAAAATGGTACGTCAACAACAGCATTGGCAAAAGAGAGCTCTAGCTTATGAATTGCAAAGCAAGTGGTGGCAAAAGCCTTCTGAAACATCACCAACGAACTCGCCAGAGAACTGACTGAAGATCAAATTATTGATCTTCAGTCTTGGTTAAGACCTTTGCAGCAGGCTTTGTCTGTAGAAGTTGACCATGGATTTAAGGATTTATTAGGAAGAGATGAGTCTTTTAGCTCTTTTATGTCAAGAGAATTAATTTCGCCTCCTCATCTAAAAGTAGATAAGAATATTTCGTCTGAACTTGAGGAATTATCACGTAAATATAAGGCATATAATTCTGGTTCAGATTCGTCAAAGCGCCGACTTGTAACTAGTACCAGGCAATACCTTTATAGCATAAAACTGAAACTAACTTTAAAAAAAGATGTAGATAAACAAAAACTAAAATTCCAAGAAAGTAAATCTAAGTATGAACAAAATACCCACATTAGTGATTCAATTAGACTGGCAAGTCCTCTTTCCGATGTCAAGGGGATTGGACCAAAGATTGCAGAGAAATTATCAGTACTTGGTATCTTTCTTGTAATGGATATTTTGAAGTATTTCCCTAGGGATTATATTGATTACTCTCAATTACTTTGTATTAATCAATTAAAGATAGGAGAGGCAGCTACATTATTGGCCACTGTTAAACGTTGTTATACATATAAGAGTCGGCGTAACCCACTATTGTCGATATTGGAATTACACCTTATAGATAAAACTGGTTTAATTAGGGTTAGTCGCTTCTTAGCCGGTCGCCGCTTTAGTAGTCAAGCATATTTACAAAGTCAGGTTCGACTTTATCCATCAGGATCAATAGTTGCTGTAAGTGGAATTGTTAAGGCCGGTCCTTATGGCAACACCTTAAAAGATCCTGTTATTGAGGTTCTAGAAAGTAAGCAATCTCCTCTAAAGTCGAAAAGTATTGGCAGGCTTTTACCAATCTATGCATTAACTGAGGGCCTTTCTGCAGAAAGATTTAGAGACCTTGTTGATATTGTTTTGCCTTTAGCAAATACATGGCCTGATCCTATACCAGAAGAAAGTATTATAAAGCTTTCTCTTCCTAAAAAGAGTGATGCAATTTCTGCAATTCATAAGCCATTTGATCAAAACTCATTAACAGCAGCAAGACGAAGATTGGTATTTGATGAATTCTTTTTATTCCAGCTTGGATTGCTACGTAGACGTTCGGAATTCAGAAAACGATCTGCTCCACCTTTAGACATTTCATGGGAGCGTGACGGTTTAGTTGGTCGTTTCTTTGAGATGTTGCCTTTCTCTCTAACCAATGCACAAAAGAGGGTTTTATCAGAAATCGAGTCAGACTTAATACGACCTGAGCCGATGTCTCGTTTGGTACAAGGGGATGTCGGCAGTGGAAAGACCGTCGTCGCTATAGCGGCTTTGTTAAATGCTGTTCAATCTGGTTGGCAAGGTGCACTAATGGCACCTACTGAAGTTTTAGCTAATCAACACTATCGAACACTCTGTACATGGCTCACTCAATTGCATGTAAATGTTGAGTTACTAACAGGTTCAACATCCCTTAGATCGAGGCGAAAACTGTTGGATGATTTGTCTAATGGTTCACTAAAGATACTTGTAGGAACCCACGCACTTATTGAAGAACCAGTCTCATTCTCGCGGCTTGGTCTTGTAGTCGTTGATGAGCAACATAGGTTTGGAGTCCATCAGAGAAATCGTTTATTAGCAAAGGGGCTTCAACCACATCTATTAACAATGACTGCTACACCTATTCCTAGAACATTGGCCCTTTCCTTGCATGGTGATTTAGATGTTAGTCAGATTGATGAGCTACCTCCTGGACGAACACCTATACAAACAAAGTTGATTTCTGGTGCAGAAAGGGATAACGCATATGACTTGATTAGAGATCAAGTAACAAAAGGCCAGCGAGCTTATTTTGTCCTTCCGTTAGTTGAAGAATCAGAAAAACTTGATCTACGTTCAGCTATTCAAGTTCACAGCCAGTTAAAAGAATTAGTCTTCTCTGACTTTGATGTTGGCTTGTTGCATGGACGAATGAGTAGTTTGGAGAAAAAATCAATAATTAATGATTTCGTTTGCGGAAAGTGCCAGATTCTCGTATCCACGACGGTTGTGGAAGTAGGTGTTGATGTCCCTGAAGCTACTGTGATGGTTATTGACCATGCTGATCGTTTTGGATTGGCGCAATTGCATCAATTGAGGGGGCGAGTAGGAAGAGGAGCAAAAGAATCTCATTGTCTACTTATAAATGACAGCAAAAATTCATTAGCTAAACATAGATTGGAAGTTTTAGTTGGTTCAACTGATGGATTTGAGATTGCCGAAATTGATTTGCGCTTGCGTGGACCAGGCCAAGTTTTAGGGACCAGGCAATCTGGCTTGCCTGATTTTGCACTCGCTAGTTTGATTGATGATGCTGATGTGCTTGAACTTGCTCGTAAAGAGGCTAAATCTATTTTGGCCTCTGACCCCGAATTATCTGACAATTCACTATTAAGAAAGATTTTGGACAAACACTGGAATAATCTTATTAGTTCAGCGACCTTAAATTGAAAGTCAATTTTTTCAAAGTTTAAAGAATTGAGTGTATCTCCCTAATAATTAATACTGATATAATTTCTCATTAATCCTTTATTGACACCTAAACCCTTTTTACTTAGTTGATGATTCTTGGCTCAATCCTTATGGCTTAAAGTCTTATCTTTATGTGCTTCTCGAAAAAATACTCACTTTATATAGTTTTAAAGTAATGGTATGACTTTACTTTTTTTTGTCTATATGAACGATTGACTCAATTCAGAGTAAATATTTTAATTGCTTATTGATAAATGTCTTATAAAAAAGTATTCTGAAGTTATAAGAACTATGTTTTCTTGAGGTGTCAAGTGATACGCCCATGGAGCGATATCCCTATAAATGATTGTGGGGAAGAGCTTGTTCAAGTGAAACCTTATTTTTATTGTCTAGAACCTCACCCTTACTTATCTCTTGGTGCACCATATCTTGAGGATGCTGATCCTTGGAGGTTACGAAGTGGGGTCATTAATCGATTGAATTTGGCTCAAGAGTTTTTTGTTTTAGATAACCCCCACCTTCGTTTCGCAATATTCGATGCATGGAGACCCATCTCTGTTCAAGCCTTTATGGTTGATCATTCAATTAATCAGCTTTGCTTCGAGAGAGACCTGGTTCGAAATGATCAAAGTCAAGTAACTGCTATTAATCAGGTCGTTGAAGAAGTCGCGAATTTTTGGGCGACTCCAAGCCTTGATCCATCTATGCCACCTCCTCACAGCACAGGTGCTGCTATCGACCTAACAATTGCTGACTCAGAAGGATATCCATTGGATATGGGAGGGGAAATTGATCAGATTGGTCCGGTCTCTTTCCCTACCCACTATTTAGAAAAAGCTGATCATGATTTTGTCTGTCATTTATACAATCAAAGACGGGTTTCTCTTTCGAATGTCATGGAAAAAGCTGGTTTTGTACAACATCCACACGAGTGGTGGCACTTCAGCTTTGGAGATCAACTATGGGCATGGAAGAGTAATAATTCTGAGGCGATTTATGGCGCCTGCAATCCATCTGAGAGTAAAGAAAGTACTGCCTGCTCACCTAAGTTTTCTACATGATCTCCAAGACTTACTCTGCCCCCAGCGAACTTCCAACTTGTTAACAGAGGCTTTAAGGTTGCTTCAAGTTTGTCTATTGGCATGCGTTGCAGATATGGTTTAGCCAATCTTTCAAGGTTTGGTGTGCCTCCCAGCCATAGTTGATAGTGTTCCACACCACTACCTACTAGAGCCAATTCAGCCATATAAGGGCGAGCACATCCATTAGGACATCCTGTCATTCGTATTAAAATGGATTTTTCAATATTGAGTTGCCTTAATTGTTCATCTATTCTACTAAGGATGTTAGGGAGCATACGCTCTGCTTCAGTTATGGCTAGACCACATAAAGGAAGGGCTGGGCAAGCAATGGCGTGTTTTTCTAGTTTTCTTGATCTACCGATCTCTATTCCTAATGACATAAGTTCTCTTTTTATGCTTCCTTTCTGATGGTTGCCAATGTTGCATAACAATAGATCTTGATTAGGTGTTAGTCGAATATCAATCTTGTAAGTCTCTACTATTTTACGTAAACTTTTCTTGAGGTCATCTTTTATGCGCCCTGATAAAAGTGGCACTCCTACAAACCAAATACCACTAGATTGCCTATGCCATCCTAGGTAGTCCTCTAATTTCATTTTTGGTTCACGATGAATACATTTGATAGGTTTTGGAAAATATTTAGTTGATAACTCATTCTTAAACCATTCAATTCCCCTCTCATGGAGGAGATATTTCATCCGAGCATTCCTTCTGGTTTTACGATCCCCATAGTCTCTTTGAAGAGCTAATATCGATTGAACTAGATCTAATACATCCTCTGCTTCTACATATCCCAAAGGGTCAGCTGTTCGCGCAAATGTTTGCTCGTTATTATGGGTTCGTCCCATGCCTCCTCCCACATATACATTGCATCCTTTTAAGTCGCCATTTTGATTCGTAAAGGCAACTAGACCGATGTCATGTGTAAACAAATCGACTGAGTTATCTCCTGGCACAGTTACTGCACATTTGAACTTTCTTGGCATATAAGTTGATCCGTAAAGGGGCTCTTTACTATCCCCACTAAAAATATGCCCATCTCTTTGTTTGTCTCTTAAGTGTTTGACCTTCTTACTTGGTCGGATGCTGTATTTCAAATCACCATTTGCCCAAAGATCAAGATATGAATCTTGTGCGGCTAAAGGAGTTAGGAGATCGGCTATTTCATTCGCAAGTTTTCGTGAGGCTGGATACCCTCCAGTTTCATACGGTGCTGCTGGTGCCATCACATTACGATTAATATCTCCACATGCAGCAAGCGTTGATCCCAGGGCTCGGACAATCGTTCCAATTACTTCCCGGAGATTATCTTTTCGAATTCCATGCATTTGAAATGCTTGTCTTGTTGTGGCCCGAAGCGTCCCATTGCCTAGACGATCTGAGAGCTCGTCTAGAGCAATAAATAGTGATGCTGGGATTCTCCCTCCTGGACTTCGAAGTCGAAGCATCATCTGCCAATCTTTATTGGAACCTTTTATCCGATTCTCCCTATTGTCTTGTTGATAGCTGCCGTGGAATTTCAGGAGTTGGACTGCGTCATTAGTGAAGTGATCACTTTGATTTTCCAGTTCTGTAGCAAGCGGATCTAGTAAATACTTACTATCGGCTTTGAATTGTTCGAATTTTGTTCGTTCTGAATTGTTGGCAATACAAGAGTAGGGGCTTTTCTTTGCCATCTTTTCAGAATCCCTATCCCCTTCAATCACGGTTTAATCTTTTTCCTCTTGCAGCGTAGCTAAACACACACGGATTTATTGCCCGACAATTCAATAAAGTGTGATATTCCCTTACCACTTGCTCTGTGGCAACTTTTTTGCTTGAGGTTGGGACCGAAGAACTCCCAGCAGATTTCGCTCGGTTGGTGATTCCCCAGCTAGAGGGCATGGTTCGCCATGATTTTGCACAAAAGCGTTTGGGTCATGGAACCATTAAATGTTCCAGTACGCCTCGCAGGATAGTTTTGAGGGTTGATGATCTTGCAGATTCTGCCCAAGACTTTGTAGAAGAACGTAAAGGGCCTTCTGAATTACAAGCATTTGAGAATGGAAATCCAACAAAAGCCGCACTTGGTTTTGCAAAGAGATATGAAATTGAGCCTTCTGAATTAGAAATACGCGAAACGCCAAAAGGATCCTTTGTTTTCGCCAAAATTGTCGAATGTGGGGCCTCTACTGTTGATTTATTAAGTGAAATGATTCCTGAGTGGATTGGGAGTATTCAAGGGCGTCGCTTTATGAGATGGGGAGATGGTGAAAGACGTTTCTCTCGCCCAGTTCGTTGGCTTGTCGCTTTACTTGATCAAGCTTTAATTCCTGTTTCTGTTAAAGGTACTGATCCTTTCATTTTATCTGGAAATATGAGCAAAGGGCATCGTTTACATACTAAGGATATTTTAATTAAATCGGCTAATTCATATTCTTCGACTTTATCTAATGCTGGCGTTTATGTTGATCGAAATGAACGTTTTTCTCTTATTCATAGATTAATTAAAGAGGCTTCTCTTGATCTCTCCTCAACACCAGACTTGTCAGGTCAATTATTGGATGAACTGACCGATCTTGTTGAGTCACCTCAAATAATTAGAGGCAAATTTGACGATACATTCCTTAACTTGCCAGCAGAAGTCTTGAGCACAGTAATGCGTGTTCATCAACGTTATGTGCCTCTATATATAGACAACGCTTGTATAGATCCTTTGTCCCTTAATGCAAAAGATAATCTTCGTCCTCTTTTCCTATGCATAAGTAATGGGTTACCAACAGCACATGATCATATTCAACGTGGTAATCAAAGGGTCCTAAGGGCTAGGCTTTCAGATGCAGAGTTTTTTATAAATACAGATCGATCAGTAACAAGTTCTAAGCGAACAGAACAACTTAGTCGTGTAACTTTTTCTGAAGGTCTAGGCTCATTGCTGGATCGTGTTAAGAGGATTGAATGGATTACAGGACTTCTTATTCGCCAGTTAGACTCGTTAGATATTAATCCAGAAAATGTACTTAAAGCGGCTAATTTATGTAAACATGATTTAGTTAGCCAAATCGTTGGAGAGTTCCCAGAACTACAAGGAATTATGGGTGCTAAATATCTTCTTGCAGAAGGAGAGCCCAAGGAAGTCGCTCTTGCCGTTTTAGAGCATTATTTGCCACGTGGTGCAGGGGACGATCTCCCGGAATCTGACTCTGGTGCTCTTCTTGCTCTTGCAGAAAAGTTAGAGCTGTTAATCAGCATCTTTGCTAAAGGTGAAAGACCTAGTGGCTCATCTGATCCATATGCTTTACGACGAGCTGGTAATGGTGTCTTACAAATAATTTGGTCAAAGGGATGGAGACTAGATTTAAATATTATGCTTCAACAAATAATAAATAAGTGGGTTGAACTTTTCCCCAACCTTTCAATTGAAACTAAAAGCATTAATGCAGACTTATCTGAATTTTTTAGGCAGAGAATCATAAGCCTTCTTGAAGATAATGGTATTGATATAGACCTCGTACAGGCAGTTGCAGGTGAAACAGTCTCAATTGAGAGACTACTGTTTGACCCTGTTGACGTGCTAACTAGATCTACATTGCTAACCCAAATGAGAGAACTTGATGAATTAAAAACATTACAAGCAGTCGTTACTAGAGCATCTAGATTGGCCGAAAAAATTGATTTAGATAAGAATATATTAAGCGGGAAAGATTTAGTAATGCCTGAGTTGTTTGAGAAGACTAGTGAGTCGAATATGCTTAAAGTCTTAAATTCACTTGAACCAATTTTAAAGAGTCAATCTTCAGAGAGGTATCGACAATTGGCCAAGGGCCTTGCCGCTGGCTCGCAAACTTTATCGGAATTCTTTGATGGGGAAGAAAGTGTAATGGTTATGACTGAGGATATGGATGTTAGAACTAATCGCCTGCATCTTCTTGCAATCCTATGTAATCAAGCTGGAATACTTGCAGATTTTAATCAGATAAATAATTAAGTTGAAACTATTGAAAAGATATAGGATATTACCAATACTAATCTACTTAATTTAATTGCCTATAAATAAATCACTATTTAGAAGGAACCTTGATACCTCCTTTAATTGTAGAAACTTTTAGCATCTTATTGACCTCATCTTCTTCCCGAACAGCACTTGGAACTGGTTTATATCTATCAGGGGCCAATGCACGACCTCGTAGTACAGAACCTATAGTCATAAATGTTAGCTTAAGTTGCTGTAGAGGTTTCATTGCTACAACTGTCTTGTACAAATAACTGTCGAAAGTAAGCCGCTGAACATCTAAGTCATCGCACATCTCTACAAAGGCTTCTCGTGCACCATCATTTGAATAAAAGATATTTTGAAGTATTTCTAGAACTTTGTAAGTAGCCCCATATTTTTTATCCCATTTAGATAAATATTTCTTTAGATCTTGTTCGGTAGGGATTCTTTTTCCACCTTGGCTTGCTTCTACTATTTCTTCTGCACACATTCGGCCACTCTTTGCTGCAAAATAAATACCTTCTCCAGAACTCTTTGTTACGTAGCCAGCTGCATCTCCTACTAAGGCCATTCTTCCAACTACACGTCGAGGGCGAGGGTGTTCGGGAATTGGATGAGCCTCAACTTTTATAACTTCTCCATTTACAAGACGTTTTTTAGCTCTTTCTCTAACGCCAACTTGTAGACCTTTTATAAGTGATTGATTTTTTTGCATAGTTCCTGTTCCAACTGCTACATGGTCGTACTTTGGAAACACCCATCCATAAAAGTCTGGGGAGACATCTGTTCCTACGTACATCTCTGCAAGATTTTCGTAGTAGGACATTTCTTTTGCGGGAAGTTTGATTCTTTCTTG
>QCRS01000016.1 GCA_003211755.1 Prochlorococcus sp. AG-463-F15
CCACAACGCCACAAGTATTAGTGAAAGCAGCTATCGAAGATTTGCTTCTAGTACGTGCCGAATCAATATTAGAACTAATTCAAGCTTCCTATCACCTAGGGAATCGTCATGTGGATCTCGAATTACACTCCAAAGAACTTTATTTATTAGAAGATCCTGTTCTTGCTGAAATGCTGAGAGGAAGAGGACTTAGTGTCACAAAGGAAAAAAAGACTTTTTTCCCTGAGTTTGGTGCATATTCTCGAGTCAATGGTCATAGGCATTGCTAATGACTTCTTTACATATGCTTCAACTAGTAAGTCCTGCATTACCAGTTGGTGCATTTAGTTATTCAGAAGGACTTGAATGGCTTATACAAACGGGAAAGATTTTAGATGAATGCAGTGTGTTTAGTTGGTTAGAATCAGAACTATTACGAGGTCAAATAAGAGTCGAGGCCGCCTCGCTATCGCCAATAAGGGACGCCTTACTAAAATGGAAAATCAATAATACCTCTGAGGATAAAACTGATGTCATCAATTGGGATGAATGGTTATTAGCACTACGAGATGCTTCTACAGTCCGTATACAACAACGTCAAATGGGTCGATCACTACTGCAATTACTTACTGAGCTAGATCATCCTTTGCCAGACAACAGCCATGGTTTTTCCTGGCCTACAGCATGGGCATGGGCCGGTCTCAGCTGGAATTTGTCAAAATCAGAAGCAATACAAGCCTATCTTTATAGCTGGGTTACGAACCAATTAAGTGCAGCTGTTCGATTAGTGCCTATTGGCCCAACAAGATCTCAAACCCTGCAATGCAATTTATTTCCATTAATAAATAAGCAAAGTGAATTACTGCTAATAGAAAACCCACATAACATTTGGACAGGAGATGTTGGAGCAACATTGGCTCAGCTATCCCACGCTGAACTTTATTCACGATTATTTAGAAGTTAATGGCTAGTTCATTACGACTTGGCATAGCAGGACCAGTGGGCTCAGGCAAGACAGCACTTGTCGAATCTCTCTGCAAACGTCTTAGAGATCAACTACAGCTTGCAGTCGTTACGAATGATATATATACCCAGGAAGACGCAAATTTCCTGACAAAAGTGGGGGCGTTAGAACCAGAGCGGATTAAAGGGGTTGAGACAGGTGGATGCCCTCATACTGCGATCAGAGAAGACTGCTCAATAAACCGTTGTGCAGTTGAAGATCTTGAGCGTCACTTCCCTGATCTCGATATAGTATTTGTTGAAAGTGGGGGAGATAATCTCGCGGCAAGCTTTAGCCCAGAGTTAGTAGATATGTGTATTTACGTTATAGACGTTGCAGCAGGAGACAAGATTCCACGGAAAGGTGGGCCTGGAATAACGAGATCAGATCTACTTGTGATCAACAAAATTGATTTGGCTGAGATGGTTGGAGCCAATCTCGAGATCATGGATAAAGACACTTCGCGAATGCGAGGAAAGCAACCTTGGTGCTTCACCAACCTCCATAGCGGGGAAGGTTTAGATGATGTAGTCGAGTTCTTGTATAAACAACTACCTAAATCATAATTGACTCATACCTAATAGCATAAAAAGGTATTGCTCGATACATATAACATTCGCACTAATTCATAACTTCCTAATTCTGGGATGTCACAAAGACATTCATTTCTTTATGAGGATCATGTCTCTTACCAAGCGACTCTTTTTAGGTTTGACTTCAGTTGTTTTAGGTTCCTCTATAACAGCCTGTGGAGGTGGAAATCAGTCAGTAGGGTGCACGGATTGTGATGATCAGATTACCGTTGGAATTCTGCATTCATTAAGCGGAACCATGGCTATTTCTGAATCCACCTTGGTGGATACTGAGAAAATGGCTATTGAAGAAATCAATGCAGCGGGTGGAGTTGAAGTAGGTGGAAAAAGATACGAAATCAAATATATCGTTGAAGATGGAGCCTCTGACTGGCCCACTTTTGCTGAGAAATCAAAGAAATTAATTGACCAGGACAAGGTTCCAGTTGTATTTGGTGGTTGGACTTCAGCTAGTCGAAAGGCCATGCTTCCTGTATATGAGTCTAAGGATGCCTTTCTTTACTACCCAATTCAATATGAAGCTCAAGAGTGCTCCAACAATATTTTTTATACAGGTGCCACCCCAAACCAGCAATCAGAGCCAGCCACAGAATTCATGTTTAAACGATCGCCTGCTGCTGGAAAACCATTCTTCCTTGTTGGTTCCGACTATGTATTTCCACGGACATCTAACACAATAACCAAGGAACAAGTCAAGTCTCTTGGAGGAACAGTTGTTGGCGAAGATTATCTACCTTTAGGGAATACGGAAGTTGCTCCGATTATTGCCAAGATCAAGAAAGCTCTTCCAAATGGTGGTGTAATCATTAACACTCTTAATGGTGATCAAAATGTTGCTTTCTTTAAACAAATCCAAGATGTAGGCATAACTCCTAAGAATGGCTATTACGTGATGAGCTATTCAATTGCCGAAGAAGAAATCAGCACTATTGGTCCAGAATTCCTTGCAGGTCATTACGGAGCATGGAATTATATGATGTCTATAAATACTCCACAATCTAGGAAGTTTGCAAGAAGCTTCAAGAATAGATGGGGCAACGACAGAGTAGTTGCTGACCCACAAGAGTCTGCCTACAACATGGTATATCTATGGAAGGCAGCGGTAGAGAAAGCAGGCACATTCGATGACAATGCCGTACGAGAAGCTCTCGTAGGAGTCAAGTTTAATGCTCCTCAGGGGCCAGTTCAAGTGATGCCAAATCATCACCTCTCACAAACAGTGCGAATAGGGCAGATCACATCTAATGGACAATTCAAGATACTCGAGTCCACAGATGGTCCTGTTCTACCTCAGGCCTGGAACCAGTTCGCACCAAGCTCAAAAGGATTTGCTTGTGACTGGACTGATTCACGCAAAGGCGAAAAATATCGTCTCTGAACTGAACTCTAAATAAACTTTTTCCAACACGGAGGGGTCGAAAAAACGACTCCTTCTCTTCTCCCAGATTTTCCTCTTTAACTAGTGCAATTAATCCTTGAAAGCCTTTTTAATGGGGTAGCAATAGGCTCAGTGCTTTTAATTGCTGCCCTGGGCTTAGCAATTGTTTTTGGCCTTATGGGAGTAATTAATCTTGCTCATGGCGAGTTAATGATGCTTGGTGCTTACTCAACATATATCACCCAACTTATTTTTAAGTTACCTATTCTTATGCCTTTCTATAACGCCTATGTCATCGTTGCGATAGCAGTCGCCTTCTTGGTTAGTGGTGTAGTTGGCATACTTTTAGAGCGTTCAGTTATAAGACGTTTATATGGGAATCCATTAGAAACTTTGCTGGCCACTTGGGGGGTGAGCCTAATCCTTCAACAATTTGTGCGAAGTGTACCTTTAGCTTATGGCGCTGGACTTATCATTGCATTGTTGCTAGGTCTACTTCTTCCAATAGTTTTAAGTAAAGAATTTATCAGCAATAGATATGATCGGTTTATAAAGCTAGGAAGTTGGTCTATCGCTACTTTGATAGGTGTACTTACAGCCAGTGGATTATCATCAAGCATAAGCAAAATAGGTAGAGCAAGTGCTAGAAATGTCGACGTTACTGCACCCTCTTGGATGAGAGGTGGAATTGATTTATGGGGAATTACGTTTCCAGTAACGCGTCTTGTAATTATTGTAATTACACTAATTTCTGTATTAAGTGTCACTTGGTTCCTGAATAGAAGTGTCTGGGGAATTCGAATTCGAGCAGTAACCCAAAACAGGTCGATGAGTGATTGTCTTGGAATATCAACTGAAACTGTAGATATCCTCACTTTTGGCATCGGGTCTGGCCTTGCAGGTGTGGCAGGTGTGGCAGTTTCACTTTTAGGATCTGTCGGCCCTAATGTTGGCGGCAGTTATATCGTTGGCTGTTTCATGGTTGTAGTCCTTGGGGGGGTAGGCAATTTAATTGGCACGGTTATTGCCTCCTTCTCTATCGGCATCTTGACAGACTTAATCGGTGCCGGACGATTGCTTACTATTTGGCCTGATATGCCTGGACCTTTGGCATCAACTGTTGATTTCTTTGCCACTACGAGCATGGCAAGAGTATTGATTTTTGCTTTAATCGTGATTTTCTTGCAATTCCGTCCTGCTGGCTTATTCCCTCAAAAGGGACGTATGGTTGAGGCTTGAGTTGTGAAAAAATCTCGACAATTAAAAGGCTGGCTCCTTGTTCTTATATGGTCAGCAATAATTGCAGCAATCATTGCTGCACCTTCTGTACTTCCTGTCTTCCGACTGAATTTACTTGGTAGATATCTTTCCCTAGCAATAGTTGCACTTGGGGTAGATCTCATTTGGGGTTTTGCTGGTCTCCTAAGCCTGGGGCAAGGAATTTTCTTCGCATTAGGAGGGTATTGCGCTGCAATGTATTTGCAGCTGAATAGCTCAGCAAATCTTCCCAATGGAATACCTGAGTTTTTCAGCCTTTATGGAATTCAAAAATTACCGTTTTTTTGGGAACCATTCAAATCCCCTCTATTCGCCCTAATAGCTATTTGGTTGATCCCTGCAATAGTGGCAGGTCTCCTTGGATTCTTGGTTTTTCGAAAT
This sequence comes from Prochlorococcus sp. AG-463-F15, assembly GCA_003211755.1. Taxonomy (GTDB): domain Bacteria; phylum Cyanobacteriota; class Cyanobacteriia; order PCC-6307; family Cyanobiaceae; genus AG-363-K07. The sequence continues at coordinate 4,613 of QCRS01000016.1, forward strand.
CGTATCAAAGGCGTTTATTTTTCAATTCTTACCCAAGCTGCTCTTTTAGTATTTTTCAATTTTTTCAACGGTCAACAAAAACTAATTAACGGTACTAACGGCCTTAAAACAGATGTCACCCAACTTTTGGGACAGATGGTGGGATCAGATTTAGTACAACGCTGGTTTTTTTGGCTTACAGCTGTACTGGTTTTATTAACATGGCTTTTTGCACGTTGGATAGTAAGAGACCGCTTCGGGAATATATTAATTGGGATCAGAGATGACGAGCCAAGAGTTCGATTCACAGGATATAACCCTACTCTTTTCAAAACAATAGTTTTTTCAATCGCAGGTGGACTTGCTGGTATTTCCGGAGCTTTATACACAGTGCAATCTGGAATAGTTTCACCTCAGTTCATGACAGTTCCATTTTCAATTGAGATGGTCATATGGGTAGCAGTTGGTGGCAGAGGGACATTACTAGGTGCAATACTTGGTGCCGTAACAATTAATTATGCTAAAAGCCTTGTAAGCGAAGCTCTCCCAGCAAGTTGGATGTTTATTCAAGGTGGTTTATTCATCCTTGTTGTTACTGCATTACCTGAAGGGGTACTTGGTTGGGTACAAAGTGATGGACCAAGAAATTTACTTACTCGTTTAGGTATTCCACGCCCACTCAGCACTTACCCCAGCCTTGAGGCAGATGGGGATAAAGAGGTAAAACCATGAAAGTTCCTCTACTTGAATTAAGGCACATTTCCGTAAGCTTTGAAGGCTTTTTAGCACTTAATAATTTAAATCTTTCCCTTCAAGCTGGAGAATTACGAGCCGTTATTGGTCCTAATGGTGCTGGAAAGACTACCTTTCTAGATGTAATTACAGGAAAAGTGAAACCAACATCAGGAGATGTGATTTTTAAAAACTGTTCTCTTGTAGGCAAACGCGAACATCAAATTGCACGCCTTGGGATTGGAAGAAAATTTCAAAGCCCAAGAGTCTTTGAGAGTTTAACTGTCTTTGAGAACCTTACTCTTGCTGTAAGCAAGCCCAAAAGACCATTGCCTCTATTGTTTGACAATAATAATCAATCAAAGAATCTAGATCAAATTCATCATTTGATGAATATTGTGAACTTACAAACACGTAAAGATATATATGCAGGCTCACTTTCACATGGTCAAAAACAATGGTTGGAAATCGCAATGTTAGTAGGTCAGGATCCTGACTTATTACTTGTCGATGAACCTGTTGCAGGACTAACTGATGAAGAGACTGAACTAACAGCAGACTTACTAAGGTCTCTTACTGGTGATCACACAATATTGGTTATTGATCATGACATGGAGTTTATTCGAAGACTGAATAATCCCATCACAGTATTACATCAAGGGAGTGTTCTATGTGAAGGACCAATGTCCCAAATCCAAACTGATCCTCGAGTTGTAGAAGTCTACTTAGGACGCCCAGAGGAACTGGAAAAATGACACTACTAGAGACGCATAATATAAACACCTATTACGGCGAAAGCCATATTCTTAGAGACATTGATCTATCTGTTCAGCATGGAGAGATGGTCTGCTTGATAGGAAGAAACGGAGTTGGAAAAACAACATTTCTTAAGTCCTTAATAGGTCTATTAGAACCGAGAAGTGGTGATATTTACTTAGAGGGAAATTCACTGAATAGAATGCAGCCTCATCAGCGTGCTCGAGCAGGTATTGGATATGTACCTCAAGGGCGTGAGATTATTCCATACTTAACGGTAGAGGAAAACTTATTACTTGGAATGGAAGCGCTCAAAGGAGGTCTAACTGCACATAGAAAAATCGATTCATTTATTTTTGATATATTTCCAGTTCTGAGAAAATTCCTTGCTCGAAAAGGTGGTGATCTTAGTGGAGGGCAACAACAACAACTAGCTATTGCAAGAGCTTTACTAGGTTCACCAAAATTACTTCTACTTGATGAGCCTACTGAAGGTATACAACCAAACATTGTCCAAGATATTGAGTCTGCAGTCAGAAGAATAATCAATGAAAAAGGTATAGGAGTGCTTCTTGTTGAACAACACTTGCATTTTGTTCGCCAAGCAGATCGATACTATGCAATGCAACGTGGAGGTATTGTCGCAACTGGCCGGACAAGTGACCTTAGCCAAGTCGTAGTTGATAAATTCCTAAGTGTATAAAAAAGGTGTTAGTCGATAATCATATCCAACTACTCGAAAATTTAAACAGCATAAATATTATTTTATTTCTTTATATTTGTCTAATTTAAATTATCTCCTGCCAATAAGCATCAGAGAATGTTACAGTCAGAGAGTCAGGAGAAAGGTACACTTTAAACCTGCAATTAGTTTTTAATATATCTAATTACTTTTATAAGAGTTTGGTCTCAAGCAGGGCTCAAGAAATAATATCCTAGAAATCATGAATATAAGTATGTTTTAAAAGAACAAAGCAAAATCCTCCTAATTAAGGGATACAAGTATTTAGAGGCATGTGAGTAGTAAGAGTATATTTGTGGAGGTAAGGGAGAGAGAGTTAGAGTTTGGAAGTTCAAAGATATATCCATGTCTAATATTAGATGGCTAAAAGCAAATCACTTTCATAAGAAGTATTGAGATTAGTAAATTCTAGAAGGTATTCTGAATAAAGAAGAAAATTCTAATTTTGGACTATAGGGAGTATATTAACTAATATAAAGAGTTGATTATGGATCAAACATTTGGAAATCTATTAAATACACCCGAGACATTTGGTTATGTCGCAGCAATACTAACAACAATTGCATTTTTGCCACAACTAATTAGAACATTTAAGACGAAGTCTGCAGGGGATGTGTCCTTAGTGATGCTAGTATTTTTCATAATTGGACTTCTATTCTGGATAATATACGGATGGCAAACGAAATCATTTCCCGTACTCATTGCTAACATAATTACATTAATGCTTAATTGCTCAATTCTTCTTTTAAAGCTCTTTTATCAAGAATGAAGAGGGGAAACGACATCTGCCTCTAATCATCAAATTCTATTTTTGGCTTCTTCTTCACCTTGCCTGCTAGCAATTGATAGAGAGCGTCTAGGGAGTTGTAGACCTCTTTCAACTCTGTCAACTCGGGCAATAACCCATCATCACTAAGCATTTGATCCAAATCCCGAAGTTCTTGGCGGATATATCTCAAATGGGAACTGACCTCTTCCCTCTTACTAGTTGACATTGATAAAGCATTTCGTATGTATTTAGATTAGTCAACAACCAACTCAAAGCCTATCAAGAATAAGGAATCCAATAAAAACAGCAAGATTATTTTATTTGCTATATAGCCGAAGTACTAGCAAATGCTTTGCAACAACCCCTTAGGAAGCCACAAAACCTTTAAAGGTTGCCTTTTTGGGTTGCCGCAATATCAAATCCAACTAGTAGGAACAATGTTAGAGCTGGTCCAGAAAGCCAAAATTAGCCATGGATAAAAAATGGACCTAAAGCCAAAAACTTAATTGGACAATTTAAGGGTAATACTTTTCTCAATTGATCAACTGATCTTATGAGATTGGTTTAGTGAGATTACTAGGGCATTCACGTAAGGAACATCTGAAACAAAATACTTAATAGTAGGAAGCGGGTAAGACAATGATGGTTATTTAGTTAAATATATGTCTAGGGGAGAGTAGAACATAAACAACAAGACAAAAAGAAAACGTGACTGTACTTTCATCTTTTTATCACAATGAATAAAAGACATATTTCCTGCCTTAAGACTAAACTCAGTTAAACTATCTAGATTTAATCTATTATTTGAATAATAGTATATTAATTTTTTGCAATTATTGAATAGAATGGATCATCATTAATACCTAGGAACTTCCTTATTCCTTGAGAGCTTTGCTTCTCATCTATAACTTCTAATTGATTCCAGCCTTCCGATTTTAGTATGGCACGTATATAATTGATTCTGTCAATTTCAGAGCTATCTCTCCATATTGAGGGTGTTTTACTCCAAAATGCTCTATTAGAGAATGAAATAATCAAAATCCCTTTTGAACTAATTATACGTTTTAATTCTGATGCAATAATTTCTGGGTACTGCAAGTATTGCCAGGCAGCAACCATTAAACACACATCGATCGATGAATCATCTAGAGGTAACTGTTGATCAACATTTAGATCCTGAAGCCAATAGCTATCTAAAGCCTGATTCTTATCTAGCTCAAATTTATTTAAGCCATGCCCAATTACTCTCTTATATTTATTATCTTCCGGTAGATGACTTACCCAGCTACTCATAAGATCTAAAACTACAGAGTCTTCTGGTATGTATTGACGATATACATCAGTAAGTCTTGCTCGAAAACCTTCATCAAGATGATGAGCAATTCTAGGGGAAGCATAAAATAATGAATCATCACTATTGTCTTCCTTGCTCCTTTGGAGATCAGTTAAAATACTCTTATTCGTATCCATTAAGGTTCAGTCAACACAATAAGTTTAACATTGAAAGGATAATCTCTACTAGGAATTAAAAGTTGGAGAGGAAATAAGTATAAGTATAATTATAATTGTTGTGAATTAAGAATATTTTCCAAAGATAATCAGCTTTCTACTTATATGATTTTAACACTCTAAATCTAGGAGAAAGACTATAAGGTGTGTGAATAATTAGTGTGAGGGATTCTCTATTTAGTTTTTATTATATTTATTATGATAAACATTGTTGTTCGTATAAGATAGCTAGACTAGTTATTGGAGTATAATAGAGAAATGTCAGAAAAAGACCTAAGTTTTTTTATTGAAAAAGTGTCTCAACTCAATAAGATGGTTGATTCACTGGAACAGAGTCCTTATCGTAGAAAACTTCTGGCGGCATGCAATACCCACGATGAGGTAGTTAAGCTAGCTAGATCATGGGGGTTTAATATTGGACGCAGATGGGGTGAAAACTAATGATAGTTTATATATTAGATTGACAAATAGAATATCAGGTTAATCAAATTAATCTAAGTCGCTACTATTTCAGGATAATTATCATTGACAATTCAACATTAGCTTGTTCGTTTAAACTATTAAAGTTTAAAGGTAATCATTTATTGAATTATAAAAACTAGCTTGTAGAGATTTCCCTGAAGCCATACCAATCTGGCTTCATTTCCTGAGAACGTCTATCAGGGTCTTCAACTAATTCAATTGTCCATCCTTGAATACAGTTTATTGCATGACAGTCATCTATTTGGTCAATTTTTTTAAGATCATCTTTATGAACCTGTTTACTTCCTTTTAGATATCTTGTAAGAGCTTCTTTTTTTGCATCAGATGCTGATCCTGCAATTACCAAGCCAAATTCATGGAGCTCACTTAATTGATTAGAATCATAGCCTCCTATGTTAACAAACCAAAGATAGTTCTTTTTTACAGATAAATTGTCAACATAGTAATTATGTTCATCTATTCTATTTGCAAAGTTACTACTGACTTTAATCTCATGACCATCTATAAATTTAATTTCCATATAGCTATCCATATGTAAGCCTTGAATATCTCCAAACCATTGCCTACGTAATTCTAAAAAGGTTTCCTCAATATTCTTCCCAACGACCCATCGTACATCATGAAGCTCTATATGACTGTGTCTAGTTCTACCTCCTAAGACAACTAAGAATAATTTATGGAGCTTATTAGAGTCTGATTCCATGTCTCATTAATAATTTGTTTTAATTGCGAATATTTTGAGATAATTAAAAAATAAAAGATTGATTTGTATGAGCCCTTAGCATTTTCTCTACTATTATACAAAATATTTAATCTCAATTCACATGCAAGTAATAATAGCAATATTAGTGATGGGAATCAAAAGTTATCTGATATAAATAAACTTCTTATACTCCCATCCATGAGGATATAAATGTAGGGATTGGGAGTCTAGAAGTAATAGAAGCCAATAATGCCATATCAAATTTGTGGACTTCAGGAACAGTGCGATCCAAAGCAAAAATCATAAGATATGGAATATTCATTGCTATCTGCCAACGCCATTTGAAAGTAATTACACTCCAAGCCTTTTTGATATATGATTTTTGGCTTTCATTGAGTAGTTCCCATTTATCAACACCAAAATTTATTAGGCGTTGTTTGAGAGTAATTGCTGGGATAGAGTTTTCTGATTGCATCTGATCGACATATAAGATTGCCTTTATAGCGCATAAGAGCATCAAAGAGAGCTCAATTATGTCGATAACGTATAAGCGTTCGTTTTGTAACGTATAAGTATTTAAAATCTTACCGAACAGGTAGGGAAGAACGTCGGTGCTAACTACAACAATCAAGTTTGCTAGGTTATTAATAATGATTAAAAAGATTCTTTCTTCCTGAAATAAAACCATCATGAATAAGATTCAATATTTTTAAATGGCTCCTAAAGCATCGTTTTCACCCTTTGATCAATGTCTAAACTTCTAGGAATCCTTCTAATACTTTTTTTCTGTTTGAATCAAAGTGATCTGGCTTTTGCAGCAAATGAGAAAGAATTTTTGAACTACATGCAAGATTGGACAGAGAAAAAAGAGTTAGCCAGCAAATACCTTAGAGAAGCAGAAGAATCTTTCAAAGCTGGGGATGAACTCTCTGGGTGTTCAATTCAAAAAAAAGCCAGCAACTATGGCATAGAGGCCACTAATTCACTTATCAGCGCAATGGAAGCGCAAGGGGCTACAGACGGTTTAGAGAACCTTGAAGCTGGTTTAAATAAGTGGAGGGAACTAGGAGATTTCTGCTAGTTGAGCTTGCTCTAAATTTCTCTAGTCAAGCTAAAAAGAGCTTTTTTAACTTGATCGAAGAATGTGATCAATCGCATTTGGATGCTCATGGATGAATTTGACTGTCTCCATAGCCACTTGCCTGGCTTCAAAAGAGTCATACGCATAGGCACAGAATTCGCACCTATTTCTTTGACCATCGCGGTAGCTGATGGTGTAACCGTGGCGGCTCATTGGCCCAGCCATTCAATTGATCATTTAAATCCTTGCTCAGCAACATGAGTAATTGCCACAAATTGATCAATTAATGTGCGTATCAACAAGAAACAACTCTCGAATAACCGCGCGAGGAAGTCATCAATATTCAAGAATTGTTAGCTCTGGTCAAAGCTTTTAATAGCATTCACACTGCTGCATGACCTAAGTAAAGCCTTGCACAAGAATTTCTTCAAAAGGCTTCACATCGGTATTAAGGGATAGTCGTTTTTGTGTTTGTTTTGTTTTGGCTCAACATCAGCAGACCCTATGAACGTGGACTCAATCAAGAATGAATTTCCATATGGTATTTTTTCTACACCTCTTGGTAAATTTGTCCTTTAGTAGGTCCTTTTTTTTGACTCAGGTTACCGTTGGAGAAAATGAGGGTGTTGAATCTGCGCTCCGTAGATTTAAACGTCAGGTCTCGAAAGCTGGCATTTTTTCTGATCTCAAGAGAATTCGCCATCACGAGACACCTGTCGAGAAGTACAAGCGCAAGCTTCAGCAACGTCGTAGAAGTCGCAGGCGCTGATCAAAATTTAATGGGCTTAACAAGAAATTATTCTAAATAACTAATAGAACAATGGTTATTTTGCAATCATCCTTTAATTAAAAAAAAATAAAAATAAATGCAATATTTAAATGGATTAATTAATCAATATATTTGACTCCCTCATAGTTAGTTTTATGTATCAACTCAGTCAATATACACTTTGGTATACAATAGGAAAATTTACAAATGGGATAATTCTGACTGTTATACGACGAAATAAGGATAGATTAGATATTCATTAATATGATAATGCTAAAGAGTTATCGAATTGCCTTCTCAAGATCTATATATTTACGAAGAATCCAACTCTAAAAGAAGATCTATGTATGAAGTATCAGGGATTAAATTGATCTGATTATTATTTATGACCCTCCACAAATATTTGATTATGATGTTTTATATTAATATTTTTAATTTTCGTTAGGCATTTTTCTTATTGCTTTACTTGTGATTTATGACTAGAAACATCTTCAACTAATGTGTCACAGCAAAGCTTCTTTACAATGAATCAGTTCAGCATCTGCTATTTTGGCAGTATAAAAGAAAGGCTTAGATTAATTGAATATGAAATACCTATCTATTTGCTTGCTGGTCATTCTTACTTTTTCGGCCACAGCTTGGGCTTACCCCCGAGATCAACTCAAAGATTGTATTCTTAGCTCCAAGCAAAGTCCTATTATCTTAGGTGTACCTGAAAGCTCAATAGAAAATTATTGCAACTGTGCCTTGGAACTAATCGTGGATGAAGGGAAAGAGCCGAAATCAGCAGTTAATCAATGTGCTTTAAATTACTTCAAATAAACATTCGATCTACTTACTAATTATTCCAATTAGTAAGTAGATCGAATGTAGGTCTAATCAATTAATTCAACCCTTCATATATTAGATATAAAAACAAAGACGAGAAGACTTGTATATTCCATTTCATTTGGCAAGTCAATATAAGAAGTTCAATGGTTTTCAATATCTACATTCTTCATATACTTATTAGGATAATTTATGAGATCTTTGGATGATCAGAGTCTTTTCCTAAATAAGGAACTGTTTTTTTATTAATCATCCCCTGAGACAATTATGCAATCTTTTGTTTTTATTTTATTTAATAGGATAAAAATTAATTTGGGTTGACATGCCATTTATAAATAATACTTCTTATGCACTTTTCTTTTAAGGTAGGCTAGTAACTTTTCCTTCTCTCCTTGGATCTGCGGCACCGTGCCAAATTCCTTTTTGCCTATAGATTAAAGCTAATCCGCTACTAAAACGACTCCATTTAATTTGATGCCCAAGCCGTTTTAAGCTTTTCCGTATATAGGAATGAGAACCAGACCATTCACTACCAATCTCTAATACTGTTTCATTAGGTCGTACTGAAAGATGCTTACGGCTAACTACCTCCTTCGGAGGAAGACTTAAGTCAAGTGTTCTAATTAGAGCAGTTGTTATGTAGTGGGGAATAAGCCAACCACCAGGGGAACCAATTGCAAGAACTGGACGACCATTCTTGAACACTATTACTGGAGCCATCGAACTCATTGGACGTTTCTTTGGGCCAATGCGATTTGCAATAGGTTTTCCAGAAATGCTCGATGCAAATGAGAAGTCAGTTAATTGATTGTTCAAGACCATACCCTCTGAGATCCGACGACTTCCAAAAACTGTCTCCACGGATCCCGTATAACTGGCGACATTGCCCTCTATGTCCACTACAACTAAGTGAGTAGTCCCTCCACCTGTTGTCCGCGGTTGACTTGCTAGATCTAATGATTCACTCCCTTTTGGTTCCCCAGGTAAGGGGGAGAAAATTGTTTTGTCGAACTTGATTAGTTGTGCTCTTTGCTTGATGTAGGAGTCGCTGATTAAGCCATTGAGAGGGACAGGCCAATCAATTGGATCTCCAACCCAGTGAGATCGGTCCGCATCTCCAAATCTCATAGATTCTGCAAGAAGGTGCCAGTGCCATGTATTTGTTTCTGAAAACTTACTTTCTGACAGAACTTCAAAAATACCAAGTGATTGCAATATCGAAACTCCACCGCCACTTGGAGGAGGGAAGGTGCAAACACGCCAGGATCTATAACTTCGGCATAAAGGTTCCCGTTCGTAGACCTGATAATTCGCAAGATCGTCAGCAGTGATGGTTTGAACTGGGTTGTTATCGGTTTGGTTTAGGTTTAGGTCAATTAACAGTTTCTTTGCTGTCTCACCACGGTAAAACTCATTAGCCCCACCTTCAGCAATACGAGTTAAAGTTGCAGCTAAAATTGGATTGCGAAAAAGGGCCTTTTGAGAGGGAAGCGAGCCATCAGGTAGATAAAGGGCTTTAAAGCTAGAGCTATGGTTTATGCCTATAAGTTGAGCCAAAGAAATTGACCTAAGAAAGCGTGGACTTGGCATAAAACCATCCTTCGCTATCTTGATGCTTTTATTTAGATTCGCTCGCCAAGGTAGGCGCCCAAATCGTTGGTGTCCCTCCCATAACAAAGCCGTTGTACCTGGCACTCCTATTGCTGAGAGGCTTCTACTTGCTTCCAGCCATGAAAATACACTGCCATCTGATTTTACCCAGGCATCTTCTTTCGCATGACTGGAAGCAGTCTCTCTACCATCAAGAGCATATAGACGTTTAGTTTTTACATCCCAATAAAGTAGAAAAGCCCCACCTCCCAACCCCGAACTTTGGGGTTCAACGACTGTAAGTACAGTCTGAGCTGTGATTACTGCATCCATAGCAGTACCACCTTGTTTCAAAGTCATTAGGGCCGCATCACTGGCTAATGGATTAGCTGTCACTACAACAGCTCGACCACTGCCAGTTGAAACGCGTTTTCTAGTTAAATCAAGACTTTCAGGGCTAGTCCAGTTGACTTGTGCGTTTATAGGTAGAGATATCGTCAGAAGGGTAATGGGCCATCTGATTTGCCATATCCACCAAATTAATGGGTTCATTACTAAGTATTGGGATCAAATTAAATCAAAATGTCAAAAATCAGCTGAAGTTTTTTGATGCACATTCATAGCCTGACTTCCTAATATCTTTCCCTTCATCCACGATTAGTTCCAAGGCACAGTTGCAATAATTTTCTATTGAGCTTTCAGAAACACCTTCAATGTTGGGATTCTGTTTCGAACTAAGGATACAATCCTTGAGTTGATCTTGGGGGTAGGCCCAAGCTCCGGCCGAGAAAGTAAGAATGACCAACATGCAAAAAGCTAGAAGTTTCATATTCAATTGATCTAAGCTTTTCTTTCATAGCACTAAATGAGTAAAGAGATCGAGATGATACAGGCAAATTAGTTGACAATTTGTATAAAACTTGTTTAAACAATAGTTCTGGCTGACGTACAAACTTTGAAAATCTAATGACTGGGGAGGTTTTCCTGTCTAACCAAGCTCACAGCAGGTGTAATTAATGCTCATAAATCACGATCTTCAAAATTAGAGAAAGAAGCTCCAAAATTTCCGCATTGTAAATACTGCGAGAAAACCAACTATTTTGAAATTAATTCCATCTTAATCAATAAAATTTATCAGCGAGGATTGTCTCAAATTCAGCCTGAATGCATTAAAGGATTAATAAGTAGCTATGGTATTAGCCTTTTATCAAATTAAATGTTATTTTTATATAAATTATTTTCTCGGTATTACCAATTAATTCTTATCAAATTCGGTCTTTTGAGCTAACTTCAGTGTTCCAACTAGCTTGAATAAGCTTAAGGTAGAGGAATTCTGGAACCCCTTCATGAGAATGGACTTTGTAATGTTCTAGCCTTCTTACATTGTAATCCCTAAGTACCCCTCTAAAGCCTCTTTCTATAATGAACTCAAAAAATTTATTCTTAACAGTGGAATCTAGTTTTAGCATATCTTTAAGCTGCAGTTCTTTCATAGGAAGGTCTTGTCCCTTTAATGAATTTTCTTCTAAGCGCTGAATATTGTGACCTTTTATATTCAAAAGCAGAAAAAGTAAATCCTTTTTTCCTTTTTAAAGTGGGATTCGTTAGTTCATAACTAGTTATTGAGAGCTCTTGAACAGAACGAATTACTGGGAACATTGTTCATATTCTTAAGCTATTCACAATAGTGCCATTCCTCTGTCCATTAAGCCACCTTTTATTTGCTAAAAATACATCTATAGAAATTTTAGTCCATAAAGATCTTTCAGTTAGCTCTTTGCTCTATAGATTCCTCCCTTCATTAATTGACAAAGATGATCAATAAAATCCCAGTTAACTTGAATTAATACATATGAGCAGTTCAAATTCAAGTCTGAACCATATCAGTCCTTCTTAAGGGTTCATATCTCTTTTATTGACTAGTGTCAATAAGCTTCCTCTCTTGAGTTTTACTTCTTTGGAAAATAATTTATTGATTAATTTTTAAATGTGCAGCTTATAAGTGGGAAGTTTTGTCAAAGCCAAAAGATTTGGGAAGAATTCGTCCTGAGAAAGAAAAGCGAAGAATTACATTTCATTTGCTTGAGAATTTAATCCATGCCAAGTGCTAAATATTTGCTCTTTGCCCCTCTGGGAAGAATATTGAACAACATAAGCAAAGCTCGGCAATTGCAGCGGCGAATGAAGAAGGTCTTATTTCCCTTGAAAAATGCGAATTATGTCTCTTTTGAGCAAAATCAACAACTCGTCAGGATCTGGAAGCCCTTTTTCCGTTATCAAAGAGATAATTTCTGATTGGCTGATTCTTGGCTTGGATTGGCTTGGATTTGATTGGATTGGCTTGAGAGCATAGAAGTAATGGATTCACATGGCTATTAAGACTCATGTCGAAACTTGTATATTTGGCCTTTTCTAGGAAATAACTGCGATATCTTTACGTGTCTTTAATTCGTGTTTATCAATGGGAATGGATGCATTTAGCTTAACCGCTCCTGTCTTTGGAGTCCTTGGTGCAGCTTTGATTGCAATCTTCGTTGCAGGTGGTTCATCCGACACCGATGGTCAAGGAACCAATATGTCCTGAACCTTGAGGACTTAAAATTAATTCAGTAGAGGCAGCATTTCTATGCTGCCTCTTTTTTATGTCGCTTTATATACCTAGAATTATTTGAGTTTTCTGTAAATGGATCTGTCGAATTAAAAAAGTATCATAGTTATTGTTAAATAGATAGATTAAAGGTCATCTAAATATGAGGCAAGATATAAAGTAAAACAGCTGAGAATTGTTTTAAATACTATATTATTCTCTTTCCTACTTGAAGATGTTCCCAGTATGAAACTGTCTCCTTCTATTTATCGAGTATACGGAATCTAATTATGGTTATAATGATATGCCGTAATTAAGCCTCATTTGATCATCTGAAAATTTCTCAACCTAAGCATCAAGATCACTAATCTTAACGCAATATCTAGAGGAGAGCTCTGTGAGTCGCTATCGAGATAACCTCAAACCAAATTTCCCCGGTTTTTTGCTTTTTCATAGTCTTTCTAAAAAATTTCAACAGCCAGATCTTGAGTGATGAGGATCTCATCAAGAAATCTTATGCCGATAGATCACTAATTCCTTTATTAAATATCCCTATAATTTATTCATGACATATCTGGCTTTATACATCGCGGGGATAGCTTCTATTTGGTGGATTTTTCGTGTTGGTTGGTCTGAAGGTTTTAAGACGATTGTGAGTGTTTTGATCCCCTTGGTATTAATCATTATTTTTAATGCACGTGCTGGTAGATTGCTTTTTAGAAACCCTTTTGTGGGCCTAATTAGTGTTCTGCCAACTGCAATTTTTATCTACAAAGGTTCTCAGCCATTTGTAAATGGAATCAATAGTTGGATTGATAGAAAAACAAATGATTCCGTTGAATCTCAAAATGTGGTTGATACAGAAGTGATTTCCAAAGAGGATGCCTAGGAACAGGCGAATGATTAGCAGAGCATCCGCAGACATCCAAGGTCATAGAGAAGACAGTCAATATGACGAGCCACTCGCCTGGGAGATCTACTATTCAATGTCCGTTAGTGGACAACATCACTGTTACTCCAGCTCTGTTTGTCGTTCAAAGAGATGACCAACAGAACGATGACATTATTGGTGCCTTAATTAAAACAACCTTCAACTTCTAACTCAAGAAGTTCTTAGGCACATTCAGCTTCAACATCGAGCTGAGCAAATAGGAGGGCTGATCGATTGCCTACTAATTAATACTTGTCCTTGCTCTATCGGATCTATGTCTTTAGAAGGTACAGAAATCGCTAACCAAATAAACACCCACGTAATTGGACACAAAACAATTCGCGAAACAAGAACGAGTACTTGCAAGGTCATTCTTTTCGGGTTGTCATTATTCCAATCCAATCAAAAGTGCCTCATTGCCTATGTGGGTTCATCAAAACGTTTCTCTGGTTGAATCCCTTCATAGAGGATATTCAATATATTCTAATAACTTAGACTGCAAATAATCAATATGAATGAAGGGAGATCAAGAGGAAGTCCTAATGAGAGGGGCTCAAATAATTTTTCAGCAAAATAGAGAGGTTTTGGCTAGAATAAACTTTAAGGAGAGAGATCTATTCTTTAATTAACTGACTAATGAAGAGAAGTCAACTCAATATAAGCATTGATCCAGAGCTCTTAAGGAAAATAAAAGAGTCTGCCAGGAAGTCTGGAAAATCTATCGCTGGCTATGTCTCTGATTCTTGTACGAAACAAATAGAAGTTTCTTCTACTCAATCAACAGATTCTCGATTCAGTATTATTGAAGCAAGGCTCCAATCTATTGAGAAGTCTCTTTCATTATTATTCTCTGGAAGCCAAAAAAGGACGCCATTTACACCTCAAGAAGCTAAGAATTGCAATAAATTTATCAAAGCTATTTTCAGAAAAGAGCTGAGAAAGAAGAACTACAAATCAGCAAGTGATGGTTGGAATGATCTAATTAGCCATATCAACTGTTTTGATCAATGGAATGATATGTATACCTATAAATTGAAAGAGTCTCTGTTTTTCGAGCATGGTGATCCTCTAACTAGTGATGAAATGAACTTGCTTACGAAAGGGAAAGAATGCCCCTGTCCAATTCGAACTGGATTAATTAACTGGATAAATAATAAAAGTTACGGGCAATGTTGTTGTTCAGATAAAATTTTTCCATCACAGCAAACTATCTGCGAAAAAGGTGCTCATTTAATAAAAGAACTATATGTTGAAACATAATTCCTAAAATCTTCTTATGAGGTTCTAAAAGAAATATGTTTATTTTAATTTGCTAATAAGAGAATCGTATTCACAAGATATCTGTAATAGTAACTTTACAGGTTTCAATGGAGATCAGCCATTGGAGGTAACGGGGAAAATTCAGTAAGAGTCCATTGCTGTCCCGCAGCTGTGAAGTATCGATATTGATCGATATCAGTCAGAAGGCCCGCCTTACTTAACAATTCAACGAAAATCGACCTATGACTTTTTCTTTCTTGGTGCGAAAGTATTTTCTTGTCATTTTAGTTCCATTATTGTTTTCATTCAATTTTTTAGCCAATCCAGCCTCAGCTCATCACCCCTTTGGGATGGGCGACAGTTCTGACCTGTCAGCTTGGCAGTCTCTGATTAGTGGTATTGGTCATCCATTGCTTGGACCTGATCATCTGCTTTTTATGTTAGGCATCGGGCTTGTGGGACTAAAAAGAAGCAAGAAATGGATTGTTCCTCTTTTGGCTGTTGGTTTAGCAGGGAGTGCGTTTGTACAGTGGCAACCCTTACCTGATTTACTGGCTCCCTGGGCGGAAGCACTTGTCTCTTTATCTTTGGCCTTACAAGGACTAATTGTTTTAAATCTTTTGAGCGCAAAATGGCTCTTGCCAATGTTTGCTTTACACGGCTACTTACTTGGAAGCACAATTGTTGGTGCTGAACCTACTCCTCTCATAGGTTATTTCTTGGGACTCCTTCTTGCACAAGGATCATTACTGTTACTAGTAACAGGTCTATCCATGAGAATCATCGATTGGCTAGGAAATAATGGGCGGATTATGACTGCGGGAATTTGGATAGGGATAGGTTCAGCATTCTCCTGGGTTGCACTCGTGGGTTAAATAATTCAAAAATATCTCCAAGCACACTTTGATTGAGGTTTTCAAAGTCACTTCGTAGTTTCATGGGTTCCAGCATCCATAGTCTCCACATCTTGCGAATACCTAAATATCCGAGTTCTTGAGCCTCTGTTTCTGCCTTGCCTCTTGTATGGTAAACGTAGATATTCTTTGAATAAGACTCAAACTTCTTAATAGTTTATAGAAGTACTGGACTTTCTGGACTTCATTCCTTATGCACAATATTTGTTATTCCTACAGAAAATGTATCCAGCTTAACGATTGAGTGATTCACTACTCCCATCGCTACTACTCCAAGTGAGATCACCCATGGCAACAATTCCAATAGAAAATTCAAGCGGAGCTATTCCAAGCGCAATTTATTTGGCTTATCCCCTCAATGAGTAATAGCTTCTGATTATTGCTAATCAGAGCTAATCGAATTTCACATATTCAAAGGCCTTAGTGATTGAGATGATGTCCGTGACCAACATGTTTTTTGGGCTCTTCATGGGTTTTATGACTCTTACAAGGCATCCACTTATCTCCCATTTTGTGAGCGCCAGTGCAGTTGAAACTCTTAGCGACTGCTTCAGCTTCTGCCTTGGTTTAAAAAAGAGCATGAATACTACTTTGCTGTAACTTGACTGAACAACCTATTAATGAAACTGAAAGACCTACAACAAAAGCTGAAATAATAAGTCTGAAAATTTTCTAGTTTTACTAGCCTTCATTGTAAGCATTAGCTTTTTCCTCACTAATCATTGCCTTTTCGATTACTTTTCTGAAAGAGCCTTATTAATGATTGAGGCCTAAACATACGAAATTTTGACAATAAATTGCTAATAACGAACTTTCAACACAACCTAAGGCGAAAGAAAGGCACAAATTTATGTATACAAAAGCACATCATTCCATTGCTTTCTGTACAG
>QCRS01000017.1 GCA_003211755.1 Prochlorococcus sp. AG-463-F15
TTTTTTTTGTTCAAAAATTTTTATGATTTACAAAAATAGGAATCCCTCATAAATCTGCAAAGAGCATCTAAGAATATATATTGACAAAACCACATTGTTACTCTGTCCTAATCAAAATCAAATAACTTCTCACCTCCAAAGTGCCTAGGGAAAACCCTTTAAAAGCTGTTTTATTTTGATGACAATTTGGCCATTTCTCTGCCATCGTTCATGACCATTGCCTCTGACATCACGGCTCTGGTGGGTAGAACCCCCCTTGTGCGACTAAATCGGCTACCCAAATCCTTCAATTGTTGTGCAGAATTACTGGCCAAATTAGAAAGCTTCAACCCAACAGCTTCAGTCAAAGACCGAATCGCTGGAGCAATGGTTCTCGCAGCAGAAGAAGCAGGAACTATTGAGCCTGGGCGAACTGTGCTGGTGGAACCTACAAGTGGGAATACAGGCATAGCACTCGCAATGGTGGCTGCAGCAAAAGGGTATCGCCTCATACTCACCATGCCAGAAACGATGAGCCAAGAAAGAAGAGCCATGCTCCGCGCATATGGGGCCGAACTACAGCTCACTCCAGGGGAAGAGGGGATCAAAGGAGCTATTGAATTAGCACAAGAGTTAGTTGATTCAACATCTAATGCTTATTTGCTTCAGCAATTTGACAACCCTTCCAATCCCATGGTGCATGAATTAACAACCGCAGAGGAAATCTGGAAAGATTGCAACGAAAATATCGACGGATTAATCGCTGGAGTTGGAACAGGCGGGACTATCACAGGTTGTGCCAAAGCTTTAAAGGCAAAGAATCCAAATCTATTGGTAATTGCAGTAGAGCCTGCCTCAAGTCCTGTGCTTTCAGGTGGCTCTCCCGGCCCTCATCGCATCCAAGGTATTGGAGCAGGCTTTATACCAAGCGTTTTGGATAAATCATTAATAGATGAAATTGTTCCAATCACTGATGATGAAGCAATGGATATAGGTCGACGGCTTGCCAGAGAAGAAGGCCTTCTTAGTGGAGTGAGTAGTGGTGCTGCAGTAGCAGCTGCACTACAAATTGGAGGTCGAAAAGAAATGGCAGGCAAGCGGCTTGTAGTAATACTTCCAAGCTTTGGAGAGCGCTATCTCTCCACCTCAATGTTTAGTACTGTCTCGTCCATGCCAGCCCAAAAAGATGGACACCTTTAAAAATTCCACTTCAAAGTTCCTATATGTCGGAAGATCCTTACAAAATTCTTGGAGTGACATCCAGTTCAAGTCCAGATGAAATTAAAGCTGCCTATAGGGAATTAGTAAAAAAGCATCACCCAGATGCTGGCGGAGATCAACAGATAATCATTTCAATCAATGCCGCTTGGGAAGTTCTAGGAGACGATGAACATCGTCGTGCTTACGACCGCAAACACCACATCAGTCAGTCTCTAACCCAAGAAGCGCAAGCAAGAGGCATACGCAACTCACGCGCAAGTGCGGCCGCCAAAGAAGCACAATGTCAATCAGTCGCAGCAGAAGGTGCACTTTTGAAATGGTTGCAAGACGTTTATACCCCTATAGACCGTTTGCTGGGACAAGTTATAAATCCATTCTCTTCAAAATTACGCGATCTCTCGGCAGATCCATATGATGACGAGCTAATGAAAACTTTTTGCAGATATCTAGAAGAAAGTCAGAAAAAACTTGAAAAAGTTGAGAAAATTTATCGTTCAATGGCCACTCCCTGCTCAGCCCAAGAGTTTGGATTAAGCCTCTATCACTGTCTTTCCCAAGTACAAGATGCCTTAAATGAAATTGAGAGATACACAATGGGCTATGTAGATAACTATCTGCATGATGGGAGTGAGATGTTAAGAGAGGCAAAACAAAGACGCTCAAGATTGAAAGAAGAGCGGCTTAGATTGAAGAATTACTAATAATTAAATTAAGACCAGATTTCTAATTGATCAATCCTCAACCAAACATCTGGAACTGGCATTCGCCAACGAACTTGGCCATATTCACCTTTGACTACCAATAATTCTCCAGGCCCTTCAAAAATATAGTCAAGGGATGATTGATCACTAGCTGTTGACTCAAGACTATTTTCAAACGCATTGCGATTCACTTTTACCAAAGCTCCTTTTCTAAAATTTTTAGGAGGCTTAGGGGTAGGAACTTCTTCAGCCATCAGATCATTTAGCCAAACCCTAAGACTAAATCCTATATGGATTCACAATTACTTTGCATGAAAACTCAGTATTCTTTTGAACATAAATATTCAGGTTCATACAAAAAATCAACTCCATTAGTCAGCCTCCGACTATTTTTTTTCCATTACGAGTGAGAAAAAGCTTCAGGAATCACCGTAATCTCCCAAACAATACATTTATTTTGCGATGCGCCTACTACTGATTGGCTGCACAGGTTTTATAGGGCGCGAATTGGTTCCTCAACTCTTAAGCCAAGGTCACCAGTTAACAGTTGTCAGTAGAAATGGTGCAGAAAGTTTCCTGACAGATCTTCCGTCAGATCTTTTAATCAAGTTAAAGATAAATCCAGCAGATCAAGATAGCTGGCAAAAAGGCGCTCTTCTAGAAGCTCTTGCGAAAGCAGAAGGAGTAATAAACCTGGCAGGCGAACCAATCGCTGAGAAACGTTGGACGTCAACTCATTGCTTGGAGATCCAAAACAGTCGTGTGGAAAGCACAAAAGGATTAATAACTGCAATGGGGCACCTCAGAAGACCTCCCCGGGTTCTTATAAATGCATCAGCTATCGGATACTACGGAACCAGTCAAGATAATGATTTCACAGAAGAGAGTCAATCTGGAAGAGACTTTTTAGCCAATCTTTGCAAACGTTGGGAAGCCACCGCAGCTAAAAAACCACGCTCAACAAGGTTGATAGTCTTTCGAATAGGAATAGTGCTTGGACCGGATGGAGGGGCCTTAGGAAAAATGCTTCCTGTCTTTAAAGCAGGATTAGGTGGCCCCATTGGGAATGGCCTCCAATGGATGAGCTGGGTACATCGCACCGATCTCTGTCAAATGATCCAACAAGCTCTCATAAACAAGTCTTGGACAGGAGTATTCAACGCTGTTGCACCAAACCCAGTATCTATGAGCAAATTTGCAGGTGATCTAGGCAAGAGCCTTGGACGCCCAAGTTTATTATCTGTACCAGGACCAATTCTCAAATTAATATTGGGAGATGGAGCAAAAGTTGTTCTTGAAGGGCAACAAGTCAGATCAATTCGACTGCAAAAAATTGGATACAAGTTTCAATATCCAGAATTAAATAAAGCCCTAGTTGCAATAGCTAATCCAGACCAACGGACCAACACTATTTAGATACAAGCAATTTTGAAATAGCGGTAGCTATTCTTCGTGCGCCTCCTGCAGGTCCTAATCTTCGCAAAGCCACTTCCCGACAGTCCCTTTGTAGGGAAAGATCATGTTGACTTCTTTCAAGTAATTCAAAAATCAAACTACCAGTATTCTTTAGATTGTTTTCCTCGCCAACCTTCCCAGCTGCACAAAAAATTGTAGGACCTAATAATCGCCGCTGAGCTTCCGCAAAAGCATCAGTGAATTGAGGACCATAACCTTGAAGCTGTATAACGGGCTTACCAAGACCCACTGCTTGCTCAGTAGCGGTGCCAGCCATAGAAAGCAATACATCACTACTCTGCAAAACTTTAGCGAAAGAGTCTCGATATACATTGACCGTACATTTGTCTCGAATCAATTTCAGTGATGAATCACTAGAAATGGACTTACATACCTCCCAACCCAATGGAGCTAACAGTTTTCGCAAAGCAATCTCCTCCATTGCCGGCACTAACGCGATATCAAAACTTATGTCCATATCAACAAACTTGGTTACTGGTAAAAGCTCCATCAAACGAAGAATTAAAATTAGATTGTCATCTAATTCCGGCCTACGACTACCTGGTAAGAGACCTACACGATTTTGACAACTTGGCAAAGGGGGCTGGGATGTTGAGACAGAATCCATAAAAGGATTACCCAAAAAATCCACATTTCGATGAAGCTGAGTTGTTAGATCATCCGCGGTAAGTTGATCTCGAGTACAGATGCTCAAAAATCGTTTGCTAGACAAGCAATTTGAACAAGGCCAAGGTAGTCTCAACTTTCCTTCATAGTGACTTGAATAAGCCACCAAATAGGTAACTACTGGCAAGCCTGTTAACCATGCAGCAACAACTGGAACTACATCCCCAATTACCACCAATAAGTCATATCGCTCAGCAACCGACAACAACCGCAAAAGACGTCCAATGAGATAAAACAATTGACCCTGCAATAATTCGGTGAGGCGTCCATACAAGCTGGTATAACCCAATCCACCTGTACTAAATTCTCTTTCGCTTCCAAGAGTTTTTATACCTGCTACTGAATATGAGCTTCCAAAGCCAACAAAAGGTAGTGCATCAACATGATGGTCAAGTTTTTTAAGGGCCTTGCCAAGCAAGGCTCCTGAAAGATCTTCTCCATGACCATTACTCAATACAAGAATTCGAGCCAAATCAAAACTCCAGCCAATTCTTGATTTTTTTTAGTGTCTGCCAATCCGGTTTACGCTTCAACCCATCTTCAATTGATTCTCTTAATTCCTTTTCTAGATCGGGAACGGCAAATAGAGCCTTTTGCAAGAATTCAATATGGTCTCTTACTCCCTTCGACTTTGTCTCTAAAAGAGCTAGGCAAAGGTTAATTCGCGCCTGAGGGTCCTGTCTATTCAACTTGACTGCTCTTCGTGCAGAGCGCAGAGCGGAATCATTCTCATTGCAAAGCAACTGAAGCCATGCAAGGCAGGTCCAACCAGCTGACTGGTTTGGAGCTGCTGCAGTAATCGCCTCAAAATCCTTGATCAACTCATAAGCATCAGCGCCAGCCTCATATTTAGCCATCGACTTGTCAAAAAGGCTCTCTTCAGTGGACTCCATTAGATAAAAAACTAACCAAGGGTCTCAAGAGTCCCACGTTGGCATATTTTGAACGTCATACAGAAAAAGAACTTCCACAACCGCATGTTTGAGTGGCATTAGGGTTGGTGAAATTAAAACCTCCACCTATTAATTCTGTACTGAAATCCAACTGCATCCCATAAATATACAAAAGGCTTTTGGGGTCACATACCACCTTGAACATTTCACGATCTGGAGTGCTGTATTCATAAACCTCATCATCCTTATGAATTTCAGAAGAAGGAACAAAATCCATGGTGTAACTCATTCCACTACAACCACCAGACCTAACCCCAACTCTCAACAACTTATCTTGACCCTGCTCTAGACAGAGTCGGGCCAACTGCTGCATGGCTGTGTTAGTGATCAAAATGCCTTTGCCATCAACAGCTGTATGTGTAGCTTCTGTGATATTTGAGGTGCTCATGATTAGTCAATACCTAAGGCCACTTTATGAAGAGATATTGGATTTTGTCTTATGTAAGTCTGTACGTCATATTCATAGACTTAGTCAATTCTATTTTTAAGCGGGTGCGAGTTGCAATAGTTGGAGCTGGGCTTGCAGGGTTGACAGCTGCTGTTGACCTTGTCGATGAAGGACATGCAGTAGAGCTCTATGAAGCACGGCCTTTCATTGGTGGAAAAGTAGCTAGCTGGGAAGACCCAGATGGAAACCATATAGAAATGGGGCTCCATGTCTTCTTTTTCAATTACGCCAATCTTTTTGCACTAATGCGCAAAGTAGGGGCTATCAACCATTTACTTCCAAAAGATCACACTCATTTGTTTATTAACAATGGGGGAGATGTTCGCTCACTTGATTTTCGTTTTGCACTTGGAGCTCCCTTCAATGGCCTCAAAGCATTTTTTACGACACCTCAACTCGATTGGATAGACAAATTGCGCAATGCACTTGCTTTAGGAACAAGCCCAATAGTCAGAGGTCTGATCGATTATGAAGGGGCGATGAAAACAATCAGGGCTCTGGATTCAATAAGTTTTCAAGATTGGTTCCTGAACCACGGTGGCAGTCTTCAAAGCATTAAACGAATGTGGAACCCAATTGCTTATGCACTGGGTTTTATCGACTGTGAAGCAATTTCAGCCCGCTGCATGCTCACAATTTTTATGATGTTTGCTGCTCGAACTGAAGCTTCTAAACTAAACCTGCTAAAAGGATCACCACATCGCTGGCTTACAAAGCCAATTCTGGATTACATCACAGCCAAAGGAGCTAAAATTCACCTCTCTCATCGTGTTCGTAAAATTCACTTTGATGACGCAGATTACCCTCAAGTAACTGGAATAAGCCTAAATTCTCCTAAGGGAGAACTCCTCGTTGAAGCAGATCAATATCTTGCCGCCTGCGATGTACCTGGAATTCAAAGACTAATTCCAAAAGAATGGCGTAGGTTTACTCAATTCGCTGCAATCGACAAACTCCAGGCCGTTCCAGTAGCAACAGTACAACTTCGTTATAACGGTTGGGTAACCGAACTGAATGATGATTCAGCAAGAATGAATCTTGATCATCCAAGTGGCTTGGACAACTTGCTTTATACCGCTGATGCAGACTTCAGTTGTTTTACTGACCTTGCTCTAAGCAGTCCAGAAGACTATCGGCGTGAAGGACTTGGTTCCCTACTCCAATGTGTACTAACACCAGGAGATCCATGGATCACCAAATCAGTTGAGAAAATTGTTGAACATACTGATGCTCAAGTAAAAAATCTGTTCCCTTCGTCTCGTCACCTCAAGCTAGTTTGGAGCAATGTAGTAAAGCTTTCACATTCCTTGTATCGAGAATCCCCCGGAATGGAACCATTTAGACCTAAGCAATCCACTCCAATCAAAAATTTCTTTTTGGCAGGAAGTTATACCCGTCAGGACTATATCGATTCGATGGAAGGTGCAACGATGAGTGGTCATTTGGCTGCTACTGAAATGCTTAGGAAGTCAGTCAAGTCTCCTAAAATTCATCTTTAGTCTGAAATGGGACGCTGGTTAGAACACACTGTCACTTGCGACATCAAAGCACCTGTCTCCAAGGTATGGGAAATATGGAACGACTTAGAAGCAATGCCTTTGTGGATGAGTTGGATTGAATCAGTCAAAACAATTGAAGAGCCCACAAAAACTCTCCCAGATCTAACTGAATGGACATTAGCTGCGAATGGTTTTCGCTTTAAGTGGAAAGCAAAAATCAACGAACGCATTGAAGCTCAAAAGCTTCAATGGGAATCCGTAGGAGGACTTCCTACTAAAGGATCTGTTCGATTCTATGTTGAGGAACCAAGTAGAACTTTGGTCAAACTATCTGTTACATATCAATTGCCAAGAGCTATTGCACCATTAATGGAACCAAATATATTAGGTGGAATGGTTACTAATGAACTTCAAGATAATTTAGATAGATTCAAAGGTCTTGTTGAAAGTAGGCATAAGCAAACTTCAACATAGTAAAAAAATTAATTCAAAGCAAAAATGAATAGTGCATAATAGTTAGCAGGGAGAAAATGAGTCTTGGATTCAAATATTTTTATTTAACTAATTTATAGTAAATAAATCTTCAGACTTATAGGAATGAATTAATGCATGCATTTATTAATCCATCCAGATCATGGGGGTCAGCTTCCTTATCAACTCTAGAAAAATATTTCTCACAGCTCAAGCTTGTTTGAGGGCCTATCGAAATCAAATTTATTCCATCAAGATTTTTTTTCCAATCAATTCCGAATCTATTTGACATCAATTGAGCTGTATGGGCAGCAGTCTTGCCACTAGTAAACACAATTGCATCAATTTCTTTTCTAAGAAAAGCCTTTGCTGTTTCGTTTGGCATATCTTTTGGACAACAAGATTCATAGGCGGCAACTTCAACCACATTTGACCCAGCTTCTCTAAAAGCTTCTGCTAATAGTGTTCTCCCGCCAGTCTGAACCCTTGGCATAAGAATGTTTAGGCCTAATCCAGAAACTGGAAAATGTTCAATGAGACTATCTGCAACAAACTTGGGAGGTACAAAATTGGGATCAGCTCCCAGCTCTTTCAAACCAATCGCTGTTTTCCTACCAACAGCTGCAATTTTTATATGATTTGATCTAATTGCCAAAGTTTTACCTTCGCGCTTCAATCTTTCCTCGACTGCATTTACACCATTAAGACTAGAAAAAATAATCCAATGAAAGTTATCAAGCTGGGTCAATGCTCCATCAAGAGGAGACCAATCATCTGGAGGACCAATAACTAGCGCAGGTAAATCTAAAACCTTTGCTCCTATTGCCTTAAAAAGATCATGCGCTTCACTTTGTTTTTCTTGAGCGCGTGTAATAACTACTGTTTTTCCATTAAGAGGGCAATCAAACTCGATATTCAGCATTTTAAAACTCACTTAATAAGAAGGTTATATCGACTAATCCGTGAACTGATGAATTGTGTGAGCCTTGAAGTCTGGTGCCTCATAAAAATGAAATAAAGAAGATAAAACCTGAATTTGAGCCTCGTGCATCTGTCCAGGACTATATGCAGATGGAATAGTTGAATCAAGAACTTCGTTAAGTTCATTCCACAAATAAGGACTCCCATAAACAACTAAACCCGCAAGGCGTTTCAATCCTTGCAACTGTCGAATTGTTGCCAGCCAAGGCTCCTTTTCAAATAGACTTCCACGAAAAGGATTACCTCTTACAAAAAGCTGGAGAAAAAAAGCACCGCCTTGAAATCTATCTAGTACTAGAGGTTCATAAAGATCATCTCGCCAAAGAGGGATTCCCATCTCATGGCAGAGGGTAGTTCTATAGCCTGCTTCCTCAGGGAGACAAACTGCTGGAGAAAGGTTATTGAGGAATGGGCAAGGAAGTACACCATCAACTCGCACCAAATTGTTATCAGAAGACAAGTCTCCAGGGGGGACATGATGATGAATCTCCATCGAGTTGCGAATCAAGTCTTCAGCAAGCACGCGATCTTGTCGACATTCAATTAAAAGAGAATCCATTTTTTCTTCTTGACTAAAAAGACTAGGATTTAAGCCTTCTACTTTCGCTAATGCTTTTTTACGACGATGCAAAGTCTCTTGAAGCCTTTGCATTGGTATACGTCCCATCAACAAGGCTTTGCATATTGCATCGATCGCTTCATCAGGATCAGCTGGCATCATCAATAAATCAGCGCCAGCTGCAAATGCCATAACTGCAGCATCTGCATCGTTATAGAAATTATGGATGGCTTCCATCACCAAAGCATCAGTAACCAAAAGGCCATCAAAACCAATCTCATCTCGCAAAAGTTTTGTAATAGTCTTCGATGAAAGCGACGCTGGTTGGTTCGGATCAATGTTCGGGAACAACACATGAGCTGACATAACAGTGTCTACTCCCGAAGCAATTATTGCTTTAAAAGGAACAAATTCCACTTCTTCCAGCCTCTGTAAATCATGGTTAATAGTGGGTAGTTCCAAATGTGAGTCAACAGATGTATCTCCATGCCCTGGGAAATGTTTTGCACATGTCAAAACCCCTTGAGCAGAGAGTCCTTTATTAAATGCACAAGTCAACTCTGAAACCGTCAAAGGGTCTTCACCCCAGGCTCGTAAATTAATAACAGGGTTCTTAGGATTGATATTGACATCACAAACAGGAGCAAGAACCCAATTAAGACCACATAACCTTGCTTGAGAGCCTATACAATTCCCATATTTTTCAGCGAGCGCTATAGCTTTTTCAGGATCTTTCCGGTGTATCTGTGCAACTGCTAAGGGAGGCGCAAGCCATGTGCCGCCTTGAAAACGTTGGCCCAATCCTTCCTCCACATCCGCACATAAAAAAAGTGGTTTTTCTGCCCAAGCCCTGAGGGTTTTAGTACGTTGTTCTAATTCAATAGTTGTTCCCCCAAAAAGAATGACTCCTCCAATACCCTCCTTCAATAATCTCTTCAGGTCGCAATTCTTTAGTTCCCATTTTGGGTATTGACGTTGAGAGTCCAAAGCATGGCCACTGGCACGAACAATCAATAATTTCGCCACATCCTTTCGTAAGTCACTTTCCTTCAAAGCAATCAAAATTCCTCGGTTGCTGCAGGGTTGATGTCTGCATTTGATTTACGCTCTCTATCCAGATTTTGCAGAAGATTGAGTACCGAACTTCCCTTTTCAATCCCTCTATCCAATTCAAAAACAAGCTCTGGAGCACGTCTTAATTGCAATTTTCTCCCTAACTCACCCCTCAAAAATCCCCTAGCAGCATGCAAGCCAGACATTACAAGATCTTTTTGACTTTCTTCTCCATAAATACTCACAAATATCTTGCAATGCTGTAAGTCTCCAGAGACTTCTACCTGCGTAATCGTAATCATGCTTAGATGAATTCTTTCATCTCGAATACCATTAATTAATAGCTGACTAATTTCACGACGAATTAGTGCAGCAACTCTTTCAACCCTATGTCCCTTTGCCATGGTTAACTCAGAGATCCTGGGAAAACCATGGCCCTCAAGATAAACATGAGGGTTAGCAAGCCACTAATCAAAGCTCCAATAAGTGATATTGCTGTTATTGGATTACTACTACGTCGAACCAAAGGTTCTAAAGATGCAGCAAATACACCAAGAATGATCGTTATAAGGTATTTGGGGTACCTCGAAACATTGGAAAAAAACTCACCCATTGCACTAAATACCTGAACAGTTTGTTGGCTATCCGGCCTCTCTTTGAGAGGAACGGTAAAAATTACGACGAAATCAATTCGATCATTCGGCTTTCCGCCTCAAAGTAATGGAGAAATCAACTAGAAATGACACAGTTTCAATCTTATTGAATAGAGTTTGCAACAACAGTAGATAATGAGTGGTCTTAATCAACAAAGAAGAAATAATTCATAAGAGCCCCTTTTTATGTCTGACCCTCTAATTCGTGCCTGTGATAACTACGTTGTAATAGAACCAGGTAAACCAGAAAAGTTCCTTAATGCCCAAGAGACCACATCTTGGTTAATGCATTGGATAAAACAATTAGACGAGCTTCCTCAGGACCTGCAAGACCAACCTTCCATAACTACCGCAGCAAAACGATTACTTGATACTGCATGTGAACTGGAAATCAAACCTGGGTTCAACTTGCAGTGGTTTGCGGTGCGCTTGGATCCTCCGGATCGCTAAGGATTGGTGGCAACTTGTGCATTATTAGGTTTGCTACGTCTGCGGGCCCTTCATCAAGAACTTTTACATGTAAATCAGCTTCAACATAAAATTTTTCGCGTTCTGCCAAAAGAGCCTCGACACTCTGATGAGTTTTATTCATAAGTAAAGGTCTGTTACCGGGATCAGATTGCAATCTGGTCAACAGTTTTTCGCGATCAGGATTCAACCAAATCACGATCCCTTGATGAAGAACACCCCAATTTTCAGTTTTTGTGACTAATCCCCCACCAGTAGCAACAACCAGTGAGTGTCGTTGACCAATCGCATTTAAAACCTGGGTTTCAACAGTTCGAAAACCTTGCTCACCCTCCTTTTCAAAGATCATTCCAATCGATTCACCACAAACTTGCTCAATAACTTTGTCCGCGTCAACAAAGCCATATCCCAGTCCATCAGCCAAATGAGGTCCAGTAGAAGTCTTGCCACATCCCATCATCCCCACAAGATAAAGATTGCGACCACCCAACCTTTGTTTTAAAAGTAACGGGCTTGAAGTATCAGTCATAAAACAAAAATGATTAAAGGCAATTAGGATTAGAAGCAGTCAATATCCCCATGACTGAAACCTCCTCTAAGGCAAATCATCATGGTAAAGGCCGAAACTGTGTTATCACAAGACGTGCCTGCTTCAGTTCTAGTCACCATTATTGGCTGCCAGAGTTTTCAGCAGATGACAACGCTGCTCACTTTGGTGCATGTGCAATAGCTCCCGGACATGGACATAACTACGAGTTAATTGTCTCAATGGCCGGTGAGCTCGATTCAGATGGCATGGTCCTCAACCTGTCAGAGGTAAAGAGCTCAATCCGTAGTGAGGTTACCGATCAACTGGACTTTCGTTTTCTTAATGATGCTTGGCCAGAATTTGATCTCACTAAAGATGAAGGTTGCCTAGCTACCACAGAAGCCTTGGCCCGCATCATCTGGAACCGTCTCAAACCTCATTTACCACTTGTGGCCCTGCGCCTCTACGAACATCCACGCCTTTGGGCTGATTATCTAGGAAATGCCATGGATGCCTACGTAACCATTCGAACTCATTTCGCAGCTGCTCATCGATTAGCAAAAGATGAACTTAGCCAAGAAGAGAACGAAAAACTTTACGGAAAATGTGCCAGGCCCAATGGGCATGGCCACAATTATCTAATTGATGTAACCGTGCGTGGATCGATTAATAAACGTACAGGAATGGTTTGTGATCTCTCTGCTCTCCAGTGTTTAGTAGAAGATTTAGTAGTCGAGCCTTTTGACCACACAAACCTAAACAAAGATATTCCATACTTCAAAACATGTGTTCCAACTGCAGAAAATATTGCGCTTCACATTGCTGATCGTCTTTCAAAACCTATAAAAGCCATCGGAGCAAACCTACACAAAATTCGTCTACAAGAAAGTCCTAATAATGCAGCTGAAGTTTATGCAGAGACTCCAAAACTAGAAGCAATTCCAGATATGTTGGAAACTGTGGCAACAAACTAAATGACAACTTGAATATTCCTTGGGTTCGACTGGTATTAGCTATAAGCCTTGACGGGCGACTTGCATTACCTCAAGGAGAAATAACACCTCTAGGAGGGAAAAGAGATAGATATTTTTTAGAAAAGTCGTTGGCTTGGGCTGATGGCACTCTTATAGGAGGAGGAACACTGCGAGCTCATCGCAACACATGCCTCATCCACGACACTGAATTACTCAAAAAACGACTAGCCGAAGGCCGTTCACAACAGCCTATTGCTGTGGTTGTAAGTAACCAAAGAAATTTTTGCAGCAACTGGCCTTTCTTTAGTCAGCCCATACAAAGATGGCTAATGAGTCAAGATGAAGTATCGATGAAATATTCAATACCTTCTGGCTATGAGCGTCAATTCTCTATGCAAGAAAACTGGAAAGCAACGCTTTCTCAATTAACACAAGCAGGCTTGAAACGCCTCTTACTTCTAGGAGGAGCACATCTGGTTGGATCTATTTTGCAAGCTGATCAAGTGGACGAATTACAATTTACTTTGACTCCAAAGATTATTGGTGGAGCATACACTTGGGTTCCTGTAAAACTAGAAAATCTCCCAAAATTATTATCAAAAAATGATGCTTGGATACTCAAGCAAAATGAAATGATTGGTGACAATGAAGTACTTCTTAGATACTTCCGCAATCGTTCTTGAAAGGGCAGCAACAAAGATATTGGATTATGAAGTTTGCTCAATCAAATCATAGTTCAATAAATTAGTATTCAGTCCTATCTTTCAAAAAAACTGGAACAGTTATGTTAATCACAATGCATGCCTAACCTTCCTTGGAATGGCAACTCTAATAGCCCGTTGGCACAAATCAATCAATGAATTCCCTGAGCATTCATGGAAAAGCTTGGCGGGTGATGAAACAAATCCCTTTTATCAATGGCAATGGCTTAGGGCTCTAGAAAAATCAGAAAGTATCTCTGCAAGGGAAGGTTGGCAACCTTGTCATTTAGGAATTTGGCGAGAAAATTTTCCAATTGCATTTGCTCCGCTATACCTCAAAGGTCATAGCTATGGAGAATTTGTTTTTGATCAAGTCTTCGCGGGGTTAGCAAAAGAACTAAGCCTTAATTATTATCCTAAGCTAATAGGGATGAGTCCATTAAGTCCAGTTGAAGGATATCGATTCTTATATGCACCTGGAGAGAGTCTAGAAGAGTTAACCAAGTTAATGATGGATCAGATTGACCAATTTGCGACTAGAAATAAAATCCTTAGTTGCAATTTCCTTTATGTAGATTCGGCTTGGAGTTCTCTTGCAGAAGCCAATGATTGTGCTAAATGGATTAATCAAAAGAGTCTATGGTTTGCAGATGGGACAAAAAACTTTGGTGAATATCTTCAAAAATTCAATTCTAATCAACGACGAAATATAAAAAGAGAAAGAAAGGCGGTAAAAGATGCTGGCATAATAGTTTCCCCTATTACAGAGTCTAATGTAAATAAAAAAGTAATGTACATTATGTATAACTTTTACCAACAGCATTGTGCAAGATGGGGGCCATGGGGCAGCAAATATCTGTCTGAATCATTTTTTCAAGAACTTGCCAGCTCAGAATATAAAGAGAAAGTTGTACTTTTCAGCGCACATCGTGGAGACCCTGAAGATCCTGTAGCAATGTCACTATGCATTAAGAATGCAAGCATGATTTGGGGGAGATATTGGGGGAGCAAAGAAGAAATCAATTCCCTGCATTTCGAAGTATGTTATTACTCTCCAATTTCCTGGGCCTTAGATCAAGGAATAACATGCTTCGACCCAGGTGCTGGTGGGAGCCACAAATTAAGAAGAGGGTTTATAGCACAGTCAAATATCAGCATGCATCGTTGGTATAACAAACAAATGGATCTCCTAATAAGGAATTGGCTGAAAAAAGTAAACCAAATGATGCTAGAAGAAATTGAAAAAACGAATGATCAATTACCATTTAATTTTAAAGCTCCTGAACTTTCAATTAGAATTTAAATTCAAATTTTAAATTAAATCTTTTCATATATTATTGACTATTCTTTGGATTGATTATAAATATATAGTCTGTTTTAGGAATGCTTATAGCAAACGAAAAAATAAAGCATAGGCTGCCAATAATGTAGCAATCAGTTGCACAATTACCGCCAAATCCTAAACTAATTTAATCGATAGATATTTCATAAAATATAAATCCAGGAAGGCTTATAAACCATTAAATAGCAACAACTTAGATCAAGGAATACAGAAATTGCTCTGCATCAGACTCCTACTAAAATTCGCATATTTTCTTTATTTGCAATGATATTTCGAAACAAATTTCTTGCCTATAGAGCTCATTGTAATAGCTCAATACTTAATGAGAAAACCAAAGCAGAGAAGATATCAAGCAGTGAATAGAA
Organism: Prochlorococcus sp. AG-463-F15; assembly: GCA_003211755.1. Taxonomy (GTDB): domain Bacteria; phylum Cyanobacteriota; class Cyanobacteriia; order PCC-6307; family Cyanobiaceae; genus AG-363-K07. Next base: position 15,040 of record QCRS01000017.1, read on the forward strand.
TGAATCTAATGATCCATGAAAAAGTTGACAGCTATAATTACGACATAAGTCTCACTTATCTTTTGTAGAGATGGCCTTAACAGGCGTAATCAATGAAGATTCTTGCGAGCCAATACGTTCAATTGATGAGGAATTATCTACTCGCTTCATCTCACTGGACCCAAGTGGCTATTTCTTGATCACTTTGAATGAATCTTCTCAAGAGTTAGTTGTCGAACATTATGGAAACGATATAGATGAGCTTGGCAGAGCGATTGATCAAGAAACTGGCCAGCCCCTTGGATGTCGAGGGGAACGAAAGAGAGCCCCCATAAAGGTTTATAAAGGTCGTACTGCTAAAGAAGTTGGAATAAAGCTCACTGAAGGGGATAGCCCCTCTCCCCTAAGCAGGCTTGACCATGCCCTTTACCTGGGCCGAGAACTACAAAAAGCCGAATTTTGTCTACGCAATAAAAAGGACTACATTCAAGATTGAGCTTTCACTTTTAATCCCCTTGAGAACGAGTGATCTGATGTAATAGGTATGAGTCAATTTTTCTACAATGGGAATCGTTTTTTATCTAGCAATAGTTGTTAGTGGTTTGATTGCTGCTTTGGCTATCAACAAAGTACTAAAGGCTGTCAAATTGATCTAGCTACTCTCCGGAATTATTCCAATACCAAGTAAAAGCTAAATAAAAAGCTAGCCAATACTAGGAGGTGTGTATAGATCAGGGCAGCATCAGCAATGCAAACAGAAAGCATCGACCTCTAATTTGCTGAAGTCTTTCTAATTCTTGCAATTAGAGCTGTTTTTACGCCTACAAGAAGCAACCAAAGCTTTTGCTCCTACTAACTCACCAGTCAGATCATATAAATGAGCACCAGTAATCAAAGCAGGGGCGATCATTCCAGGTTGAACATTTAAATCATCTGATCCAGGTCCCAAAATAACTTCTCCATCAACTTCAGGAGCAAAGCGGCCACAACGTCCAATCATCTCTCCAGTTTGTGGATTACATTTCTCAACCAAAACATCAACGGTCCTTCCTACCCAACTGCGATTCTTTGCTGCAGCAATAGGTTCTTGAATAGTCATTAATTTATCCTTACGAGCCAATGCAACTTGCGGAGCCACTTGATCCGGAAGAGATGCAGCTTTTGTACCTTCTTCAGGAGAAAAAGTAAAGATACCTACATGATCAAAGCACTGGTTCTCTACAAATGAAGCAAGATGCTCAAAATGTGCCTCCGTTTCACCTGGAAAACCAACAATCAAAGTCGTCCTCAAAACTGCATCTGGCAATTGCTCTCGAATTTGATCAAGCAGTAAGGAATTAACATTTAATTGCCATGGGCGATTCATTGCCTTCAATAAATCAGGGTGGCTGTGTTGCAGTGGAAGGTCAAGATATGGCAAAACATTTGGTACATCTCTAAATGCAGCTAACACTTCTGATGTCAACCCAGTCGGATAAGCATAATGGACACGAATCCAAGGGATATTGACTTCCCCAAGGGCCCTTAACAACTTAGACAGAGAAGGCTCTCCGTAAATATCAAGTCCGTAATTAGTACTGATCTGACTAATTAAAATTAGCTCCTTCACACCCTGCTGGGCCAGTTGATGAGCCTCTGCGACGATTGAATCAATTGTTCTACTTCTCTGATCCCCCCGAAGTTTTGGAATAATGCAAAAAGAGCATCGATAATCACATCCTTCCGCTACTTTCAAATAAGCAACTGCTTTACCTGTTGTGCGATATCTAGGAAGATTCTCATCACCCACAAATGTTGGCGTTTGACTAACTTGGTTAACTCTTTCTCCACCCTCAACTCTCTTGAGTACTTCAACAATATTTTGATAATCTCCTGTACCAACAATTGCCTTGGCCTCTGGTAAAGATTGCAAAAGTTCTTCCTGAAAATATTGAGCCAAACAACCCGCAATAATTAATTCTTTACCCTGATCTGCAAGTCCAACCAGAATACGAACAGATTCCTCTCGAGCCTCTTGAATAAAGCTGCATGTATTAACTACAACTAACGCAGCATCTTCTTCATTCTCACTTATTCCATATCCCGCTTCTGACAACAAACCAAGCATATGCTCTGTGTCGACTCGATTTTTTTCGCAGCCCAAGTGAGCAAAAGCTACCAATGGCTTTGCTTCCTTTGATTGAGTTAAATGTTTAGTCACACCATTCCTCATATCGTGCCGGTTCATTAAAAGTAAGGAGCAAACTACTTGAGGCCTAACCAAAAATTCATTTAATCCACCTTAGAGAAAAGCATTGCTTTAGCCAAACTGCCAGAATTGAACAATATTGAATCAAAACATGGGCACATCACGCCTTAAAAGTCGACGCCGCCAAGATCAGGGATTGAAGTGGGTCAGAATAGTAATGGCCATTCTGGCCACTATCGGACTAATTGATACTGGTTCCATAACATTAAATAAATGGGGATGGATTGGAGCACTTTCTTGTCCCGGTGGTGCTGAAGGCTGCGACAAGGTTCTCAATAGCCCCTGGGGAACCCTAATTCTTGGAAATGGATCGGTAGTTCCTTTGTCTTTCTTGGGGTTAGTTGTTTATCTGGCAGTGCTTTTAATGGCCATTCTGCCGTTATTACCAGGCCTATCAAAAAATAAAACTGATCTATCACGCAAAACCTGGTGGGGGTTGTTTTTCACTTCCTGCGGTATGGCTGTTTTCAGCCTGATACTTGTTGGATTGATGGTCTTTAAGATCCAAGCGTTTTGTTTCTTCTGCTTTCTATCTGCTTTTATTTCAATCTGCCTTTTCGCTTTAACAATTATTGGTGGGGGATGGGATGACCCTAGCGAGCTAATTTTTCGTGGCATTCTCATATCGCTTGCTTTTTTACTAGGAGGATTGGTCTGGGCTTCTTCTGCAGACCCTCAAAAAACGGACTCCATTAAAGACCTAAAAGGAGTATCTCCTCCAGTTGAAACTCAAAGTACTCAACGCGAAATAACACTGGCAAGACATTTGAAATCGGCAGGGATTGTTATGTATAGCGCTTATTGGTGCCCCCATTGTAATGAGCAAAAAGAAATGTTTGGGAAAGAGGCTGTCTCAGAACTCGTAATCGTTGAATGTGCAGTAGATGGACAAAATAATCAAAGAGAACTATGCGAACGCAAAGGAATCACTGGCTACCCAACATGGGAAATAAATGGTCAATTGGAATCAGGTATTCAATCTTTAAAAGAATTGGCTATTAAAAGCGGCTATATCGACACCAGAAAGTTCTAAAAGAAGTTTCATCCTTTAACTGGTCGAGTAGAAATACCTTCACCAAACTTTTGGCGTGAATGGCATTCCCAATATGGAACTGATACAGGGACATCGGTCCTAAAATGACCTCCCCTACTTTCACGACGAAACAAACAAGCTTCAAACAATAATGAGCTAGCTAATTGTCGATTACTCAAATCCAAAAGTAAATTTAAATTTCTCCTTGGGATTTCTTCAAAACGAGTACAAAGATCTTTCGACTGGTTTTTCATTAATTGAAGTAATGGCTGAGCAATTAAGTGGCCAAAATCTGTGCGAATTGAATTCAAGGCCTCTTGCATTCCTCCTAATGATCTATTCACTCCTGCCTCATGCCAACAAAGCTTGCGTAAATCCTGAATTGCCTCGACCAAGCATTCTGCTGTTACGTTTCCAGATAATGGCAATGAGCAATTGTTAGAAATCATTGTTCTGGCATGACCCTCAAAAAAGGGAAGGTCAGTCAATTCAATTTTTGCCATTTTCCTCGCAAAAACCAAACATTCCATTAATGAATTACTTGCCAATCTGTTTGCACCATGAAGACCAGTACAAGCGATCTCTCCAACGGCAAAAAGACCCTTTAATGTTGTTTCGGCTTGCAAATTAGTTGCCACTCCCCCCATCCAATAATGCGCAGCTGGGGCAACTGGAATCAAATTATTTAAAGGGTCTAATCCCAATTCTCTGCAACGCTGAAGAATTGTTGGAAAATGATTCTCTACTTGTGCAGTAGGAATTGGCTTGATATCCAGATTCATATGATCAACTCGTTGTCTTGCCATGGCTTCAACAAGTGCTCTACTAACTTGATCTCTTGGAGCAAGATCTGCCCCAATTAAATGCGCAACTGGACTCCGTCCATATCTGTCCAAAAGAACAGCTCCCTCTCCACGTAATGCCTCTGAGATCAAGAAGCATGGACCTTGATCTAAGTGCAAAGCTGTGGGATGAAACTGAACAAATTCCAGATCTTCAATAACCGCACCAGCTCGCCAGGCCAAAGCCAGCCCTTCGCCACAGGCTTGGGCTGGATTAGTGGTATTCACAAATAAATGCCCACCTCCGCCACTGGCCAGGACCACAGCTCTAGCTGCAATCCAATAGAGAAACGGGCCATCAAGAACCTGAACACCAACACATCGATTTGACTCGACCCAAAGCTGGGTAACTCGAACGCCTCGACGATGCAAAAGATTAGAACGCCGGTCAACTTGCTCTTGAAGTACTTCAACTAGGGCTCGCCCAGTGCGATCCTGAACATGCAAAACACGTCTATAACGATGCGCAGCCTCAAGACTCGTGGCTAGTTGATCTGATTCACGATCAAATTCCATCCCAATATGTTCCAGTCTTTGAACACATTGAGGGGCTTCTTGCACAAACATTCTTACCGCATCCCCATCACACAAACCTGCTCCTGCTAGCAGTGTGTCTTCCGCATGACTCTCAATACTGTCCTCATCACGAGTTACTGCTGCCATACCTCCCTGTGCCCATCGACTGGAGGAATGTCTACTGGTATTTCGATTTAACAGCAAAACCTTCAAGTCTGAGGGCAGCTCCAGACATGACATCAAACCTGCAGCCCCTGCACCTATAACGACAACATCCCAAGGACCTCTAGGTAAAGAAGTAGATGAAGTAGGAGGTTTCATAAACCTAAAAAAACCCCCCAAATGAACCCACGATTTTTAATTGAGTTGGTTGAAAAAGAAATCTTTTAACTGCAGATCCTAAGAATCAATCGAATCTACAAGCCAACTGAACATAATTTGCACAATTGCTAATCCACTTCTTGCCAGATATAACTAAATCAATCCACTTAAACGGGGCTGAACAAAAGCTGTTAAAAGAAAAAGGCCATCAACCCAAAGAGTTGTAGTAAGTGCAGCACTGGCAACTAACCAAGTACTTCCAGAAGGGGTATGCAAGATTGCTCTTTCTCGCATGAGATTTGAAATAAAGACTATAAAAATCGCAGCAACGATCAATAAGCCGATTGGTACAGGCCTAAAAAGCATTTCAGCTGTTTGATGAAGTAACTGAGAAGCTTCGCCCAGTGAAGCCTGAACAACATCAGGCCATGAATTCATGACTCCAGTACAAAGCATCATGAGATCTGTAAAAGCTGTCCCAAGCAAACAAGACAAATAAAAACCAGCACCAATTCGCCAACGCGTCTCAAGTCCAACAAAGGCCACAGGCAGCGCTATTGCTTCTACAGGCAAATGCAGCACTGGATGTGCACGC
>QCRS01000018.1 GCA_003211755.1 Prochlorococcus sp. AG-463-F15
GGGCTATACGCAATCAATTACGCAAAAAGAATTCAAATTTTTGAGTGAGAAGGGCTATGTGATTTCGGACCGTATTGGTCGAACAGGTGTTGAGGCTGCTTATGAACATATTTTGCGTGGTAAATGGGGTGGTGAGATGTTGGAGGTTGATGCTGGCGGAAATGTTCAACGTAGTCTTGGTTTCAAATCTCCTAAGCCAGGGAAGGACCTTTTATTGACGATTGATTTCAGGTTGCAGATGGCTGCAGAAAAGGCTTTGGAGGATAAGTCTGCTGGTGCTGTTGTCGTACTTGATCCACGTACAGGAGCGATCCGAGCGATGGCTAGTAGGCCAAATTTTGACCCTAATTTTTTTTCAAAGCCATTTATGAGTCAAAAGGAATATGACGATCTTTTTTTGTCGCCTTTGATGCCACTTTTTAGTCGGGCAATCAATGCTTATGACCCTGGCAGTACTTGGAAACCTGTTACTGCTATGGCTGGAATGGAAACTGGTAAATTTCCACCAGATGTTCGTTTAAAGACTGCTCCTTGTATTAAGTATGGAAGTCATTGCTTCCCTGAGTACAACAGAGAAGGTTATGGGTGGATTGGTTATGAGGATGCTCTACGCTTTTCAAGTAACACTTTTTTTTATCAGGTTGGTGTAGGTGTAGGAGCAAAAGCTTTATATGCTGCTGCTACGGAATTGGGCTTTGATGCCCTTACTGGTATTGAAATTGGTTATGAGGAGAGCAAAGGGATTGTAGGCAATAAGGAATGGGCTGACCAAGGTAGAGGATGGGGAAAACCTGGTCAAACCCCTTGGATCCCAGAGGATATTGCCAGTGCATCGATAGGTCAGGCTGTGGTGCAAATTACACCTTTGCAACTTGCTCGCGCTTATGCTGTTTTTGCTAATGGTGGATATTTAGTGACGCCTCATTTGGCGGATTTAGATACTGATTGGACATCATCCAGATTTCGAAAGAAGGTAAATATCAAGCCTTCGACATTAGAGACGCTGCGCAGTGGTCTTAAGAAAGTGGTAGATGCAGGAACAGCTTCGATGCTCAATTTAGACTTGCCCAATCTTCCGCCCGTAGCTGGGAAGACTGGAACGGCCGAAGATAGTACTGGTGGCCCTGATCATGCTTGGTTTGTATGTTTTGCGCCATACAAATCTAGTGAAATTGTAATTGTTGCTTTTGCTCAAAATACTCCTGGAGGGGGCTCTGTTCATGCTTTACCAATGGCACGTCAAGTGCTTAAAGCATGGTATCAAAATCGTATTAGTGAACCCTTGGCGTTATAAGGCTCTCTTTTTATAGGCAATTTAGGCAGCTTGACTCATATCTACTTTCTGGGAAAGTTTTTTTGCCAAAATCTTTTTCACTTCTGAAAGCGAACAAGTAGTTGTTCTAAATGGAAGTAATAACATTGGGCTTCGTTCTGGTCGAACTAACCATGTTTTATTAGGTTGTTGAAGTAGTAAAAAACCTCGATAGCGAATAACAACGTTTTGATCGTTTAGAGATCTCATCACAGAGACGCTTAATATTAACCTTAAAATATTCATAACACTATATGTGGTGTTTAGCTACTACATATGGTGTTTTGTCATTTCTAAATTTTTTGTGTAAAAGTAAATCAAGTCAAATTTCTAGCTGTTTAAAGTTGAACCGGTTTCATCTGAAGAAGTCTTTGTAATAGGTCTTCAATAGATTCATCTTTTGCTGGCTTATTGTTGTTGCTCATGAGTTGACGTCCTACGACTTCAGCACCTAAGTGGGTTAGCTGTATTCGTAGTGAGATTAATAATTCCATTCCTCCTCCCCCTGAAAAGCTCGCCATGGCTATTGGCCGGCCATTAAATAGGTCTCTGAAGTCTTCTCCTTGCACTGATAACCAGGCAAGGGTACTTGTGAACACAGGGGGGATAGATCCGTTGTATTCAGGTGCACAGATAACCCAACGCGGGATGGACCTCATTTGAATAGATAGGTCTTTTGCTTGAGGAGGAACACCTTCTTGGGAATGCGTTCTTGGGTTATAAAGAGGTAAATCTAAAGTGGTTAGGTCCAGAAGTTTTGCATTTGCACCAAGCCTTTCTCCTGTTTTTACGAATCGTTTGGCAAGTTTAAGATTTTCTCCATTGCTTGCGGTGATGACTAAAAGATCTTCTGGAGAGGTCATAGGAAGGTTACTGGGCGATTATGGAGTAGTGGTATTTGACACGATATTAATAATTGGCTCCAGTTCGTCGTTGGTGTACGGCTGTTAGGCCTTCTGAATCTAAAACTTTGCCGTTTTTGATCTCTGCGTAGATCAACCAATGATCGCCACACTCCATTCTTTGCTTGACACATCCTTCTAGCCACGCCAATGCCTCTGGAAGGATTGGTTGACCCTCGGGACTTATATCTATATTTAAACCTGCGAAACGATCTGCACCTGGTGGAAAAGATTGAAGGAATTGTTTCATTGGTTGAGTGTGTCGTCCGGCGGCTAGCACATTGAGCGTGAAGTGATCTCCACAGTGCAACATGGCTCCTACTGCTCGATCCTTGGCTACTGCAATGCTCAACCCAGGAGGAGTAAAACTGGCTTGACTGACCCAGCTTGCGATCATTGCTCCGCTTAATGCTTCTTTTCCTTCCCCTTTGCGGGTAGTTAAAACACATAGCGAACCAATAATTCTACCTAGGGCTAATACAGCTGGGTCACTACGGCTTGCAGTCATTCCTCCAGTTGCACGACGCTGTTGGTTCTTTTTCGTGTTTAGAAGTTTTCTGCCAAACAGTGTTCCAGTTTCTTCTAAGGTTTTTATCATTGCAGCATCTGGACTAAATTTCACTTTGATTGGTTCAAAGCCAAATTCGAAGCCTCCATCCCGAAGTTTGTTTTCTAGAAGGTCAAGAGCTTCTCCACTCCACCCATAACTTCCAAAGATTCCTATTGGCTTTTCTCTGTTGCCTTCTGCCAATAAAGTTCCAAGTGTTGACACTATTGGTGTTGGTGCATGTCCTCCGAGCGTTGGTGATCCAATTAGATATGCATCAGCTCCTCGAATGGCATTGATCAGCTCATTGGCTGGAGTAAATTCACAATTCAGACTTTCTACTCGAACTCCAGTGCGCCCAAGTCCATTAGCAAGAGCATCCGCTATTGCTGCTGTATTTCCATAAGCACTTGCAAACATCAAAACCACTTTGATTAATGCTTGTTGTTGTCCTTCTCCCCATCTTCGATAGTCGTTCAACAAACTACGCCAACTTGTTTCGATTGCTGGGCCATGGCCAGGAGCAATACTTTTAATATCTAGTTCTTCTAATCTTTCGACAATAGTAGCTACTTGACTTTCCATTGGTGCCATTAAACAGTCATAGAAATGACGCCGGTCTTCTTCTGTGCTGACTCTGTTAGATTCAGACCACTTAGTTGTACATATATGGGCAGCAAAAAGCTTATCGCTCATTAATAGACCTAGTTCCTCTTCAAATGCAATTAAGCCACCTGGCCATCGGGGCGTAGGGGCAGGTATTAGTTTTAACTTGTACTTGTTATTGATAATAAATTCTTGCTCTTGTCGAATAATATTTAGTGTGGGGAAGGGAGGTTCTTGAATAGCATTTTCTTCCTGACTCCCAGGAGGTAAAGGTTTATGTTGCGTCCATAGCTCTTTTAGTAATTTTGCACCTGGATTGGAACTAATTAGTTCAAGACTTGGATAAGCCTCTTTTAATTTTTTTAAGAGCTTTACACGATTTGGGTTGACATGCCCAACTACAACTTTCAATTTTTGGCAGCCATCTGATAATGCATCATCAAGTGCTGGAAGAAATACTTCTGCATAGATGGCCCCAGGTGGATGAACAAGAATTGCAGTTTGCTTGTCTTGTTGGGAGTTTTTATTGTTTGTGAATAGGAAGCTGTTGTCTGTGCTGCCTCTTTCTAATGCATATTCCAACTCGAAACGTAAGCGTTTTGGACTTAAGCCCCTCATGCTTACGATCCCTGGCTCTATGGGAATTATTAGGACTTGTAGATTATCTTCTTTCTTTGGAGATTTATGGAGAGGGGAATATTCCATTAGTAGTGATTACCAACCTTACGATGATGGATAGCTGTATTTGCTTCTGCATCTGCTACATTTCCTTGCTCGACTATTGCGTATATGATCCAATGGTCGGGACCTTCAAGTCGCTGCGCAACACGACAGTCCAAAAATGCTAGAGCATCAGTCAGGACAGGACCTCCTTTAGCCATATCTTCTAATATATTGACGTCTGAAAATCGGTCAGCTCCTGGTGGAAAGCGTTTTAAGAAATGTCGAAGCAAAGACTGATAGTTGTCATCTTTAAGCACATTGACGACAAAACGGTCGCCAACTTGCATCAGAGCTTCAATTGCTCTGTCTTTAGCAACAGCAACAGTTAGTCCAGGAGGCTTGAAACTAGCTTGACTGACCCAACTAGCGACCATTGCACTACTGCGTTTGCTATTCCCTTCATCTTGACTGGCAGTCACTATATATAGTCCCCCACTTAGCCTTCCAAGTGCTTTATCAAGATCACCATCAAGACTTTTCATCGCAGCAATACTTTTTTTCTTGTTCATTAGTTGACCTAAATCAGTTCCTGCTTCTTCAAAGCGTTGAAAAGTGTTCCCATCTGGTATTTCTTTTACACGCAAGGGGGCGAATGCTTCTTTTTGGCCAAGTCTTTTTAATTGACTAGCCAAGGCATCTATTGGCTCATCATTGCCTCCAAATGCGTCATAGACGGCTACCCACTGCTTTTGTTTTAAGGCTGCAATTAGGGTTCCGATAGAACTTCTGAGTTCTGGGTCAGCTTGGTTTGGCCATGTTGGGATGACAACTGCTTCAGCTTCATTAATTAGAGTAGTGAGCTCTTGTGCATCAGTTGCTCGTATGTCTATAAGTTGTACTTGTGCCTCGGCTTTACCGACTCCATGTGCAATTGCTTGGCTAAGTCGATCGCAAAAGCCATATTGACTCAGATAACAAACAGCTGCAAAGCATTCACCTTTACTTCTTTGACTACTCCATTCGCGATAGTTGTTTGTCCAAAGCTTTAAGTTGTGACGCAAAAGTGGCCCATGGCCTACGGCAATTGTATGAATTAGAGGCAAATTATCTATGCGTTTTAACGCCTGCAAGACACTGCGTGCATTTGGTCCCATCAGACAATCGTAATAAAATCGAAAATCTGGGGCAATTGCTTCAGGATCATTGTCAAATAGGAGATCTGAGCAGTAATGAAGGCCGAATGCGTCACAGGTGTAGAGAATTTTAGTTCCGTGATCGAATGAAAAGATAGTGTCAGGCCAATGAAGGTTTGGTGTACTTAAGAATCCCAGTTTGTGCTCTGTTCTGCTTGATGGGTTTGTGCCGAGATTTAACTCACTTCCGCTTTTAACAGCTGTTGCGTTAAAGGGCCGATGTACTTGGTTTTCAAGAAATTGAATTGCTACTTTTGAAGCAAAGATTTCAATGTCAGGGTTGAGATTAAGTAGGTCACTGATTAGTCCTGAATGATCAGGTTCTGTATGACTGACAATTAGGTAATCGATCTTTTTAGGATCAATGAGCTTTTTCAGTAGATCGAACCATATTGGTTTGAATTTGCTGTGACTGGTGTCAATTAGTGCTGTTTTGGCTCCTTTTATAAGAAAGCTGTTGTATGTAGTGCCATTTCGAAGACCAAATTCAATGTCGAAACGGCTGCGGTCCCAATCAAGTGATCTTATTGTGGTGGTGTCTTGGGCAATGTTTTCGCACTGCAAGGTAAGCCTTGGAGTTTTGAGTACTTTTTGAGCCGTGGCGCTTGATTGAATAGCTGCCATGGGATGATTTCTCCAATGTTGAGACTCTAAGAAGTTGTTTGGGGAATATGTCGGTGTTAGCTCAGGACCAAGACATATTTGGAAGCCAGTTCACGAGAGCTGGAGCTATAATTATGAGACATAAAACACCAATTTGAAGAGCTACAAACGGTAGCGCTCCCATATAGATTTCTTTAGTTGTAATTGATTTTGGTGCTACTCCTCTTAAATAAAAAAGAGCGAAACCAAAAGGAGGTGTCAGAAAGGATGTTTGAAGGTTGGCTCCTATTACGACCCCGAGCCAAAGCAGAGCCTCTGGTCCGAGCAGTTGGCGAGCTGCTGGAAGGAGAAGAGGAACGGCAATAAAAGCAATTTCAAAGAAGTCGATAAAAAAGCCCAAAAAGAAAATCATGAGCATACTGAACGCCATAAAGCCGACTTTTCCCCCTGGAAGGTTGAGTAAAACATTGGCTATCAGCTCATCGCCATTTACACCACGGAAAACCAAGCTAAATGCTGTTGATCCAAGCAAAATCGCCATAACCATGGAGGTAGTGCGGACAGTTTCGTCACAGACTTTTGAGAGGGTGTTTCGACTGAATCCTCCATTAATTGCTGCAAGTCCCATTGCACCTATTGCTCCGAGAGTTCCAGCTTCGGTGGGTGTTGCTATCCCAAAAAAGATGCTTCCAAGTACTAATAAAATGAGCCCAAGAGGTGGAAGCATTATTGGCATTAGTTGGGCTATTTGGAGTGGGGCTAGATCGATAGGGTTTTGTTGGGGAGCTAGTTCTGGTTTAAGAGCACTAATTATGAGTATGTAAAGAGCAAATGAACCTGCCATTAAGATTCCAGGTATCAAGGAACCGAGAAATAGATCTCCAACAGATATACCTAGTTGATCTCCTAGCACTACCAAAACAATGCTTGGTGGAATGATTTGACCTAGTGTCCCTGAAGCTGCAATGACGCCTGTCGCAAGGGAGCGATCGTACCCTGCACGCATCATTGCAGGAAGGGAGATAAGCCCCATGGTTGTTACGGTTGCAGCTACAACTCCTGTTGTTGCCGCAAGTAATGATCCGACGAGTACAACTGCAAGGGCTAAACCTCCACGGATTCTGCCTAGAAGTTGTCCCATGCTTTCAAGTAATCGCTCAGCAATGCCTGATGTTTGTAGCATTGCTCCCATAAAAATGAAGGCAGGAATAGCCAGCAATGTGAAGTTGGCCATGATTCCTATAATCCTTTGAGGGAGAGCTGTGACAAAGCTGGGATCAATGACACCTAGCGTTATTGCAAGTATTGAGAAGAACACTGCAATACCGCCCAAGCAAAATGCAACTGGATAGCCACTTAAAAGGACTATTACTAGGCTTAAAAACATGCCTGGTCCAAGGAATATTGTTGGGTCTAAGCTGATTACATAGCCAAGTAGTTCAATTTCAATCAAAGTGGTTCTCCTTATCTCTATTTTCTTGTGATTTATTCAACCAAGATAAGTTTTTGAGTATTGTCCAGTTTCGAATTGCTTCTGAGATTCCTTGTAGACTTAGGAGAAAAAAGCTCAATGGGATCAGTGTTTTTATCCAATAGCGTGGTAATCCATCAGGATCAGGAGAGATCTCACTGATACGCCAGGAGTGCATAGTTGGTTCTATAGAAATAGCCATTACTCCAATTGCGAAAGGTAATAGCAAGAGTAGAGTTCCTAATAGCTCCACTTGTGTTTGACGTCTTTTATCCCAACGCCCTTGCAGAATATCGACGCGCACGTGACCTTGACGTTGCAATGTCCAACCCAATCCCAATAAGAACGCTATATCAAATAGATACCATTGACCTTCTATCAGTGTATTGGAGCTGAGATTATGTCCTATGGCTACCCCTAAATATCGACCTATTACATTCCACAGTCCAAGTCCAAGCATTAAAAGTATTGCCCAGCGTGCAATTGCTCCGAAGGCTCTATTGAGCTTGTCAATGCGATTTGAAATAGTGAGCCATTGCTTCATATTATTTTTTATTTTTGAGCATAACTAAAGCGTGAAAAAGAAAATTCATTTACTTTGTTCCATGAAGAAACTTCATTACGGAATTTTTGCCATTTTTCAAACAGCATCCGAAAGTTTGGATCTTTAGCAGAGATATCTGCATAGAGTTGGAATGATGCCTCTTCAGCCGCTTTAAGTATTTTGTTTTCGTAGGGGACTAGTTCAGTGCCCCCCTTAATCAGTCTTTGTAATGCAGAACCATTGAGGGTGTCGTAACGACTCAGCATCGTTAGGTTTGCCTCATAACAAGCTGTATTGAAAATTTCTTTGAATTCATTAGGTAGTTTGTTCCAAGCTTTTTGATTAACAAGAGCATTTAGAGTTGGGCCAGGCTCCCACCAGCCTGGGTAATAATAAAAACTAGCTGCTCTAGCAAAGCCAAGTTTTTCATCGTCGTATGGACCTGTCCATTCTGCTGCGTCAATTGCTCCACGATCAAGGGCTAGATAGACCTCTCCTGCAGGAAGAACTTGTACATTTACTCCTAATTGGGCCATAACCTCACCTCCTAGTCCCGGAATCCGCATTTTTAGTCCTTGAAGAGATTGCAGACCTTCAAGCTTTTGTTTGAACCAACCTCCCATTTGCGCTCCTGTATTACCAGCTGGAAAACTGATTACTCCAAAATCAGCAAATATTTGATTCATTGCTGTGATACCACCTGCTTCATATAACCAGCTATTTTGCTGTTGGGCGGTCAATCCAAATGGTACGGAAGTGCCAAAGGCAAAAGAAGGGTTTTTTCCTTTGTAGTAATAGCTAGCGGTATGACCACATTCGACAGAGCCTGCTTGCACTGCATCGAGCACTTCCAGCCCAGGAACTATTTCTCCAGCGGCATAAGGCTTAATTTGGAAGTTCCCAGCACTCAGTGCATTAACTCTTTGGCTGATTGTTTCAGCGCCACCATAGATTGTGTCTAGTGAAATGGGCCAACTAGTCGCCATACGCCAACGCACTTTGGGCACTGCCACTGCGCTTTTGGCGGTTTCTCGTCGGATCGTGCAAGAACTAAGCACGCCTGCACTTGCTGCTGCTGTAAGAGCTTTAGCGCTAGAGCTAAGTAGCTTTCTACGTTGCATACTATCTTTGAGATCTGAAATGGATCTTTCTATATTTAAGCTCTAATACTAAAAAAATAGATTTTGCTTTAGTTGTTTTTTCAATTTGCCACCAAGAATCAAAAGTTGCAGCTTGTCCGTAAATCAGGTCTTCTTCATCCCATTATTGTCCATAAGAGAGCATTCTTGATTATGAAATACGCGCCTTTGCCATTAATTCTGACACCTTGATAATCTTTGATTGCATGCTTTTCACTTACTTCGCGTAAAGTATGCTCACGCTTTGTACGTTCTGCTGCTGCTGCGATAAGTTGTAAAGGTATACCAACCATCCCCTCCTAATATCTACTCTAAAGTTGTAGTGCGTAAGCATAGGTATATTTTAAACAAGGTTCTTCTGCATTATCATGAGCCATGACAGGTTCTGATATGGCGAAGAGTCCTTTCGCTTTTGGTAGATTTGAATTTAAGACATTGGGGAAGCTGAGTAGACATTATCCATAGGCATTAAGATAAGACCTAAAAAGTAGGCTTATTAAACTTAATGAATCTTCTCTGAGTCAGGGAGTTTTATTCACCTGCTGCCATTGCTTGGAGCATTGCTTGTTGTGCGAGGTTTATTCTTTGCTCATGCAAATGGTTAAGAAATATTTGACGTGCTTCCGGAAATTTTGGCTCTTCGGCTAGAGGTAAGTCTCCTGCTGAATCAAGTCCTGAATCCCCTTCCATTGCAGGGGTGATCACTACAAGATCCGCATTGAGATTGCCTTCATATTTCCACCAAAGACTTGGCTCTATAACTGCAGGGTGGGGTTGTGCAGGGCTTACTTGGTTGATATTTGAGTTTTTAGCACTATCACTTTTGCTTTCAGCTGCTTTTGCCATAGCGGCAAGTGCCTCTCGGCGTTGCTCTGCAAGATCTTCAAGTAATTTGCTTCTACTTCGGCCTCTAAGTTGAAAAAGAACAAAAGGATCTTCACTGAAGCGATCCCCCATGAGGAAATAGATAGCACTGATGTGCTTACAGGGATTAGCTTTATCAGGACAATTACATTCACTTCGAACTTCTTGAAGTTTGAAGGGAAATAGTCGACGACCGCTGGCAGCGAATGCTCTTTCAATATCTGCTGGCATGATCCCAGCTAGTAATTGAGCAGACCAGCGTGCTTTTTGTGTTAATGCTTCAAGAACGTAGCGCCAGTCTTCGTCATTGAGGACATCTAACCAGAGCTTTACTTTGTATGGATCTTCACCTGTTCCTTGAACACGAGCATGAACTCTGCGCCCTTCGAATCTGATTGAGGTTACATTCCCTTCTCTTGCATAAGTCCAAGCTCTTTCTAATCGCTTTTTAAACCTGTATGAATTAATTAGCTCCATCCATTGTTCTACCCACCATGGTTGATCTTTTAAACCTTCATTACTAAGAGCGGTTGTAATTTCTGAGTTGTTGGTGGATGAATTGGTCATTAGCGAGTGTGGATGTTAATTGTCTTGTAATGCGACTAATTCCCGCAGTTCACTAACACCTAAACTCCCAAGCCAATCCTCACCTGATCCGATAATGTCTTCGGCAAGCCGGGATTTTTCTCGAATCATTTGGTCAATTTTTTCTTCTACAGATCCGCTAGTAATAAATTTATGCACCATGACTCTGTTTTCCTGCCCTATTCGGTAGGCACGGTCTGTAGCTTGATTCTCTACCGCTGGATTCCACCAGCGATCTATATGAAAGACGTGACTAGCACGTGTGAGATTTAGACCTATGCCTCCAGCTTTGAGTGAAAGCAAGAAAATTTGTGGGCCACGTGGATCTTCTTGGAATCGGTCTACCATTGCTTGTCGTTCAGCTTTAGTTGTGCTTCCATGCAGAAAAGGAACTTCAAAACGCCATCTTTGTTGAAGATATGCTTGTAATAAATGACCCCATTCGGCAAATTGTGTAAATAATAGTGCTCTGTCACCTGCGTCGATAACTTCTTCTAAAATTTCTTCGAGTCTTTGTAGTTTAGCTGAACGTGCCATAAATCCTTCTTGAACAGTTTCTTCTTTAAGAGCTAATGCTGGGTGATTACATATTTGTTTGAGACGTGTGAGAAGTCCTAGCACTTTTCCATGACGTTGTCCTCTTGGTGCTCTTGCGATTGCATCTAGGGTATCTTCAACGGTTTTTCGGTAGATACTTTGTTGCTCTTTACTCAGACCCACCCATTCACTAAGTTCAACTTTTTCTGGGAGATCAGTGATAATTGCCTTGTCAGTTTTGAGTCTTCGAAGAAGAAAAGGACTGACTCGAGATTTGAGATCTTTTAGGGAAGATATATCTCCATATCTTTCAATTGGTAGGCGATAGCGTTGATGAAAGAAGTCTTCCTTTCCAAGAACTCTAGGGTTGAGAAAATCCATTAATGCCCATAGTTCGCTTACTCGATTTTCTACAGGTGTACCTGTTAAGGCGATTCGAAAACGGTTGCTTTTACCTGGTCTAGAAATATCACGTGTTGCCTGGCTTTGTTTTGCATTTGGATTTTTGATCGCTTGGGCTTCATCAATCACTACTCCTTGCCAGTCGATTGTTTCAAGCAACTCGCTGTCTCTTTGCATGAGCCCATAGCTAGTTAGAATTAGATCGACATTCTTTAGAGATTGTTTGAGTTCAGATGTGGTGGAAGGTCTTCTAGGTCCATAGTGCTCACAAACTTTTAATTCTGGAGTGAAAGCTAGGGCTTCTCTTTTCCAATTTGTTAGCACGGATGTTGGTGCAATTAGCAATACAGGTCGTTTAAGTTCTTTTTCGGTTTTGAGGTGTTGCAAGAATGCAAGAAGTTGAATTGTCTTACCCAGACCCATATCGTCTGCAAGACATGCTCCTTGATCGAATCGATGGAGAAAGGCTAGCCAGCCTAAACCTCGCTCTTGATAAGGTCTCAATTGACCAGTAAATCCTTCAGGAGCAGGTAAAGGATCGGGAGCTTTTTGTTGGTGGTATTGCTCTAAGACCCCTTGGAGTCTTGGTCCTGCCTCAAAGCTATGTACTGGAAGTTTCATCACAGTGTCGCCTTCTGTTGCAGTTAATCTCAGAGCGTCATCCAAACTAATTTCTGGATTATTAGTGCAGAAGCGCTCTGCATTTTTTAGATCGTTTGGACGCAATTCGATCCAGGCACCTTTGTGGAGTACAAGTGGACTTCGCTTGCCAGCAAGTCGCTCTAGCTCTTTAAGAGTCAAGGTAACTCCACCAATCATTAGTTCCCAGCTCCAGTTCAGACTTTCACCCAGTGTGAAACCTCTAGAAGCTTCTGAAAGTTCTGCTTTTATTGCTAGTCCAAGTCGACTTGCTAATCCACCTGAGAGAGTTGGGGGTAGTTCTACACCTACTCCTACATCACGAAGTTGAGAGGAAGCTGTTCTGACAAGGACAAAAGCTTCTGCAGGGGTGAGTCGCATTGAATTAGGTGTTGCATTATCAAGACCTCGTTCAATTGGTTCGAAAACTGTGAGTGCACGTCCCAATCCTTCTAAAAGAACTTCTCCAGGATGCTCTACTCGAATTTCTCCAAGCTGCATGATCTGGCTACCAGCTGCCCAAGCTGTGGCTGCAGGTACTTTGAGTGTTGGATCTGCTTCCGCCTGTAATGCAAAGCGTAACTCCCAAAGATCTTCACCTTCAGTAGGTGTAAATAACTCAAGACAAGCTCTCGCTGGTGCCACGGTTCCTGCTACGCCTTCTCTCCAGTGGCTGCTCGCTGTGGCTAGTCGCTCTACTTCTTCATTGGGGAGGGTTATGACACCACTTTCTGAGCCGAGAGCTTTCTGCCATGAAGCAAGTAATGGATCCAGGTCCTCTACATTTGATTCAAAGCCTTGTCGCAGTTGTGCATCTACGAGTTCTTCTAAAAGCGTGGCAACTCTAAGGCGACCGCTCCGAGGTCTACATGAGGCAACTGGATTTGCGGCTCGCATTGCTTCAGGCCTTAGTCGAGTTATTCGGTTACTTCTTTTTCCGGTTGGTTCTCTCCATGGAAGAGCACAGGTTGCTACTAGAGGAAGTCGGGCTGCTAGTTCTTCTAATCTGCGTCGATCATCTTCTCGATTTAATAGAGGAACCCATCTAGCCCTATGTGGATAGCCTTCGCCTTTGCTAAGTTCAACTTGTGGTAGCCAACGACCACGGGCAATGACACTTAGTGCCCATCTTTGTAAATGACTCCACCAACGAAGTTCTTCACCTAGATCGGAGTTATGTCCTGATAGAGGTAGTTTTGAAAGCCATGTTGTGGCAGCAGCAGGCTCAACTGCGAGTCCTTGAACTTGCCATGGCCACCATTCACATTTTTTAGGAATGGGTTCTCCTGCTTGCAATGGTAGACCCGTCCAGTTTGATTCAATTATTTCTTCTGTTGTGGATTCGTTTTGGGAAGGCTTTCCTTTGGTTTTTGCTTTCAAAGCTCTGCTTGGAAGCGTTAGGCAGGCTGTTGCATCGATGATGCCATCAGGTAATAAATCTTTTTCATGGAGCCATACTCGAAGATCTTCAGGTTCAAGAGTGAAAGGATGTAGTGCTGGAGTAGCTCCTGGACCAGCAGGTGTTGCAACTCGCCATGTATCTGCCCAGACAAGAAGTGCTGGTCGACCAGAGCTGGTCGGAGTACGAATGGCAGGAAGCCAGGTAGCGTGCAGCAGGCTCATGGCCGCGACGCAGAAATCATGACTTGGGTCTCTTGAAGTTGGAGTGCGCTGCTGATCAGCAGCATCAACCACCAGAGGGGTTCCATTACTAATGATGCCAGGTAACGAGCAAGCTCGTCACCTCGTTGAAGGTTTATTTCTTGACTGGCATAGTCCGAGACACACATCTTTCAGGCTACACAGCCTATGGGATCAGCCTTCTTGAATGTTATATGGCCATTCACAGGTTGCTTAGCAGAATTACATCAATCCTTGCATTGGAGCTATTTCTTAGTAGCACTATGGGGGATGAGATCTGAGGAATTTAATTTAGTGGGATGATTATTAACTTCTTTTCATGGTCATAGGTAAAGATGACTGTTGGACCTTTATTCCAAGCCCAGTTGCGCTATGACCGTTGAAGGATCATTGCCTTTTGGTATGTTGCGACCTCGAACTGGAGAGGAGATAAGAAGTGCTTTTTTAGCATTTTTTGCTGAACGTGGTCATCAGGTGCTTCCTAGTGCGTCTTTAGTGCCTGATGATCCAACGGTTCTTTTGACCATTGCAGGGATGTTGCCATTTAAACCTGTTTTTCTTGGTCAGCAGAAACCTCCAGCAGCTAGGGTTTCGACGAGTCAGAAGTGCATTCGAACTAATGATATTGAGAATGTGGGTCGTACCGCACGTCATCACACATTCTTTGAGATGCTTGGCAATTTTTCTTTTGGTGATTACTTCAAGAAGGAAGCTATTCAGTGGGCTTGGGAACTTAGTACTGAAGTTTTCGGATTAGATCCGAAACATCTTGTAGTCAGTGTTTTTCGAGAAGATAATGAGGCTGAAGTGATATGGCGTGATGTGGTGGGTGTTAATCCTCAACGGATTATTCGCATGGATGAGATTGATAATTTTTGGGCTTCTGGTCCTACTGGACCATGTGGACCATGTTCAGAAATCTATTACGATTTTAAGCCCGAATTAGGCGACAAAAGTATTGAGCTTGAAGACGACACGCGATTTATCGAGTTTTATAACTTGGTTTTTATGCAATACAACCGCGATGCTTTAGGAACTTTGACTCCGTTAGCGAATTGCAATATCGATACGGGTATGGGGCTTGAGCGAATGGCACAAATCTTGCAAGGAGTATCAAATAATTATGAAACAGACCTTATTTATCCCTTGATTCAAAAAGCTGCTGAGTATGCCTCTGAGATTCGTCGAATTATGCGTTATTTAGAGGTTTCTGACGGCAATATGCAGGAGGGTTCTTTGCGTTGTGACGTCAATATTTCTGTTAGACGTGGTTCAAATGCTCCATTTGGTACCAAGGTTGAGATAAAAAATATGAATTCATTTTCTGCGATACAGAAGGCATGTGACTATGAGATTCAGCGTCAGATCAGAGCCTATGAAGGCGATGAACTTGTAGTGCAAGAAACACGTCTTTGGGATGAAGGAAAACAGCTGACTAAGAGCATGCGCTCAAAAGAAGGTAGTAGTGATTATCGCTATTTTCCTGACCCTGATCTAGGCCCTATTGAAGTTAGTAAGGAGCTTCGTGAAACGTGGCTTGCCGAATTACCAGAGTTGCCATCTGCAAAACGACATCGTTATGCAGATGAGTTAGGTCTTTCTTCTTATGACGCTCGGGTCTTGACCGATGAATTGTCAATGGCTGATTACTTCGAGAGTGTTGTAGCAGCAGGCGTAGATGCTAAAGCGGCTTCTAATTGGATTACGGGTGATATTGCGGCTTATGTCAATGCAAATAGATTGACCTATAGATGCTTGGCATTCAGACCAGAACAGCTAGCTGAAATGATCGAAATGATTGATAGTGGAAAGATTAGTGGCAAGATTGCCAAGGAGATTTTGCCGGAGTTGCTTAGTAAAGGTGGAGCACCAAAGGTGATTGTTGACGAACGTGGATTAGGGATGATTAGTGACTCTGCACTCATTAATACTCTCGTGGATGAGATGCTGACTTCTCACCCTGATGAGGTGGAGGCTTTTAGGGGTGGAAAAACTAAGCTTCAAGGATTTTTTGTTGGTCAGTTGATGAAAAAAACAGGAGGAAAAGCAGATCCAAAGCTTGTAAATCAAATTTTGAGCAAGAAATTACAGGGATAATCATCCTTAACAAAGTTTGTCTACTTCTTCTCGCCATGAATGGGAGCTTCCACTATTATCAATGATTACATCAGCAAAAGGCAGCTTTTGTTTTAACGGCCATTGGGCTTGAATTCTGGCTCTGGCTTCGCGATCAGTGAGTCCGTCACGTTCCATAAGCCTTTTGCATTGTTGAGTTTGAGTACAATTGACTACCCAGATCTCACTGCATATTCCTGTGAGCTGAGCTTCGAATAGTAGTGGGATGATGAGAGCAACTACTGGAGCATTTTTTTGTATATATAGTTCTTTTGCGAATCGTTGTTTAACTATTGGATGTATTAGTTGCTCAATCCACAAACGTTCTTTTGGGTTGGTAAAAATAATCTTGCTTAATGCTGAGCGATTGATTGTAGTTCTTTCGCTTGTTATTTTGTCTCTTACAGCATCTCCATACCTATTAAGAACACTCCTTGTGGATGTTTCTTCAGGTGCTAATGCTTCAAGTGCATAAACATCTGCATCGAGGATTGGAACACCTTTGATTTCTTTTAAAAATTTTCCAATGCTGCTTTTTCCACTTGCGATACCACCAGTTATTCCAATGCGTCGTTGTGAGCCATGCCAGCGACTAAAGGAAGATTGATTGTCGGTTTCACCTTTCATGGACCAGTATAAGTAAGAGTTCAGTTTCTTTTGGAAGATTTGAGCCTTTCGGCCACTTCTCTATGGTCTCCTATTCCTGGGGGCATAACTATGCCTAATGGTTTTCTGGCGGCTGGAATTAAAGCAGGTCTGAAATCTTCCGGAAAGCCAGACCTTGCTTTATTGCTTGCACCTAAAGGTGCGGTTTGTGCTGGTACTTTCACTCAATCTTTGGTACGGGCTTCATGCATTGATCTTTGCATTGATCGTCTTAAAGCAAATGCTGGATCTGCAAGAGCAGTGCTTATTAATTCAGGTCAGGCTAATGCGTGTACTGGTGAGCATGGTCTGAATGATAGTGTTCGCGCAACTAATGCTCTTGCTGAGAAACTTGGCTTGTTAGCAGAGGAGGTTTTGATTTGCTCTACTGGTGTAATTGGAGAACGAATACCTCTAGAAAAATTGATTTCAGGTTTAGACCCTCTAATTCAACAGTTAAGCGATCAAGGAGGCTCTGATGCTGCAAATGCAATTTTGACAACTGATCTTGTTGAGAAGCAAATTGCTTATGAAGCTTATTTAGATGGCCGTTGTGTGCGAATAGGTGGGATGGCTAAAGGTTCTGGGATGATTCACCCAAATATGGCAACAATGCTTGGTTATATCAGTTGTGATGCAGGTGTACCCATTGCAATGTGGAGAGCAATGGTTAAACGAGTTGTTGAGGATTCATTTAATTCGATAACGGTAGATGGTGATACCAGCACTAATGATGCTTTCCTTGCTTTTGCTGCGGGCCCTCCTCTCGACAAGCAGTATTTAGATGTTTTGGAAGTTGGTTTGAAAGTTGCATCACAGTCTCTCGCTAAAGCTATTGCCAGGGACGGTGAGGGAGCGAATTGCTTGTTAGAGGTAGAAGTACAGGGAACTAATACTGATCGGGCTGCCAGAACAATCGCCCGTACTATTTGTAGCTCTTCTTTAGTAAAAACAGCAATTAATGGTTGTGACCCCAATTGGGGACGCATAGTTGCTGCCGCAGGTAGAGCTGGTGTGTCCTTTGATTTAAAAAACCTTTCCCTTTGGATTGGCCCTTACCAATTAATCCAAGGTGGACATCCTTTAGACTTTGATAAAGCTATTATTTCAAAATATATGCTGGATAAATTAGAACGTGAATATTTAGATGGTGATTCTATATCAATTCTTTTAAATGTAGGCTCTGGTCCTGGGATTGCGATGGCCTGGGGTTGTGACTTATCAGATCAATATGTGCGAATTAATGCCGATTACACGACCTGATTATTGTGACAACGCAGATTCCTTCAAGTACAACAAACAAACCTTCTGCCAATAGTAACCAAGCAATCGTGGAGTTATTCAGACCCAAATTCCTATAGCGCTGAATGGTGGAGTCATGCACTCGTCGAATACTTGCAAGCATTACTTGTTCAGTTGAGAGCGAAGGACTAATTGCCGCTTGAGTTTCACATTCTCATCTTTTAGTTCTTCCATCTCCTTCTGGTACTTATCGATCAAGTCCAGGGTCCACTTCCAGTCCTTCTCCTGACAGTGTTTTCTTGCTGCATTCCAGTCCATGATTAAAACCTCACTTTTGTCGAACGGATTGGATGTAAACCTTTTCTGCTGGGTACCTTGCCTTCACTAAGTCTTCAATATGCCGTCTATCGGAGGCATCACTTTCCACCTCAACGAAATGAGATCTTTTTTGGAAGTCGGTATATCTAATCTTGGCGATCATTTTCATTTGGCATCCTCCCTATAAAAAGGATTGGGTATTTGAAAAGTTTTGGGGTTCTTTTCAGTGGACTGCTTCGGTTCAATCCAATCAGCGGACATCCTCAACCCCTTTGCGGCAAAACTTCTGAGTTCAGGTGAAGTGGTGCCGACATAAACGACTACTACGAGTAGGAGAATTCGAAGCATTGAACTATTCCTCCACTTCCCGAACTTTTTTATTGAACTCTTGGAATGAGGATTGGCAGTTAGGGACAGGAGGTTCCCTATATCCACTCAACTTCTTCCAACGGGAGTAGAGAGCACCAAGGATCCAAGAATCCACCAAGGAACGGGGACCTTCCCTCAATATCCTCTCTTGCTTGCCGTTGAAGTTTGCTGATTCAAGTAATTCTTCTCTCCAGTTGATTCCTTCACTCATAATTGCCCTCTATATTTCTTGAACTCTTCTAAGTCACTTGTGACGATGCTCTTGTAATCCTCAGGGAACCTTTGCTTCATTATCTCTGGAATTGCCAAGCAATCTGGATAGGGATTATGCAAATAAAAAATAACTTCCTTCTCTTCCTTCAAAACAATGTAATCAGATAGTCCCCCTATATTTTCTTTAGTCATACCGCTACTGCCTCTTGCTCCACGATGATTCTTCTGATGGTGGATAGAGCAAGACCTGTTTGTTCTCTTATGGATCTGTAAGAGCAACCTTCATTTCTTAGACGTAATACCAATCCTTCTTTTGCATTGCTGGTTTTGGGTCTGCCTCCTAATGACTGCCCTTTCTCTCGTCGGTGCTGAATGCTTTCAATTGTTCTCTCTCTAGTCAGTGAACGTTCCACTTCGGCAAGACCAGACAGCAATCCAATCAGAACAGGAGCGAACTTCCCAAGTCCTCTTGTATTGATGAGTCCATCCAGCGTTCTGATGTGGATCCCTTTCTCTTGAAGATCATGGATCCGATTAACAACCTCTACTTGAGTTCTGCCAATACGATCCATCTTCGAGACAACCAACTCATCACCTTCATCCAATGCAGTTAGTGCTGCCATCAGTTGAGGACGCTCTTTCTCCTTGACTCTTGTGCTGATGGTTTCTTGGAAAACCA
>QCRS01000019.1 GCA_003211755.1 Prochlorococcus sp. AG-463-F15
TTGAGATTGGGTGAATCCATAAGTAGGAGTTAGTTAAGGAAGTCTATTTGTCTTGAAAATATCAAAAAGGATACAGACTTGTTGTTAACTACCTTCGCAATGAATTATCCAACCTAGCCTTGTGAAAAATACCTTGGACAGGTTCACAGTTCGCATAAAATTTTTTCTTGATGATCTCCATGTATGAAACCAACTCAGTAGGAGAGGATTTACTCACTCTAGATGTCAATTACCATCTCTCACAATTGCAGGAATTAGGCTATACGCTTATTCCTGACTTCCTTACACGAGAGGAGTCCAACGAGTTGATTAATCATCTCGAAACGCTGGAAGTTCAGAAATTCAACACAAATGAGCTTGGTGGGCAATATTCTGGCCATGGCTATTTTGAGCAGCGCCTAACAGCCAAGTCCAGACTTATCTACAAAATTTTGCTAAACGAAAGTTTGCACGGCATTTTTCGTGGTTTCTTCTCAGGCCATAACTACCGGGTAATATCTACCCGTCTGTATCGGATTACTGGTGGCTTTCGCTATTCGTTCCACACAGACAACAAGAAAGAGGCCAACAAGACGAAGACCAATGGCTTGGCTTGTTTGGTTTACCTTAATGACACCAAAGATGGTGCATTGCAAGTTTATGAAATGTCCCACAAAGATTCTGATGAGGTGACCTCAAATACTGTTAAGTCAGACTTTCTGGATGCCCGCTATGGATCAAATATGCGCAAGCATTTACCTGGTAAGGCTGGCACCTTGGTGCTTTGCAATATCCGAACTTTCCATGGATCTAAACAGGAAGATACTAACTTGCGGGCCTACAGACTTTGGTTTCAAGTCAACGACGATCTTGATATGGGCGAGCGGATTCTTATTGATCCAAGCCTGATAGATAAACCACTGTCGCAAGAGCAGATGACTTTCTTGGGCTTTGGTCTGCCAAATATAGGTAAGGCTTACCCCCTGTCCTCTTTTAAAACTGCCCCCACATCTATTTTTTGGGGCAATTTGGCCTCGCTCTTGGTTGCTGCGCCTGCCTCTATCAAGGCGCGACTCAAAGCTGTCGCAATTGCGCGCTTTCGTAACCACTAAGGCCACCTTTACCAGATGGCTATGGCGTCGACCGATTCAGCTTTGAGAACTTTCTTTCCACATAGAAAATGATGAATTTGTTAATTCAACAAATGGTGGATTTATGGGAAAAGGATCTAGCTAAAGGTCAGGAGTTCGAAATGCCCAAACGACCTCCACGTTTGCTGGTGTTCGCTGGTAACCCAACTCAATATCACGCGCCGCTCTTTCGGCAACTTAGTAAAGCATTGCAAGGCCGCCTGTTCGTAATGTTCGGAGGTAGTTGTGGTCTTCGGCCTTTTTACAACCCTGAGATTAAGAGTGTTATCAAGTGGGACGTCCCAACTGTGGGAGGTTATCCATATAAAGTTTTTAAGACGCTGGCGCCGCCCCGTAGTCGGAGTTTTTTTCGTTGGAACAATCCAGGCATGATCGGTACGGTCTTGTTTAGTTCGGCCTCACATGTTTTGATTCATGGCTACGATACGGTTTCATCCTTTTATGTCTATTTTTCTGCACTGATTTCGGGCAAAAAGATCATTTGGCGGGGTGAGACCGTGCCAAAGCTTGGAGCCAAAAGATCGCTTACCAGCCTTTTAAAGAGGTTGATCTTGCCTCTCTATTTGAAAGGCGTTGAGAAAGTATTGTGGTCGTGCCTGAATAATCGCGATTATCTGGCTAGCTATCTAGGGAGACATACCAACAAATTAGTGAGGTTCCCTTGCGCAGTGGATAACGCATTTTTTGGTTCCCATCAACTGAATGAGACGGAGGTAGCTGCTGCCCGCGCTGCCATTGGTCTGCCTTCAGACCATATGGTTATTGCTACATGCTCTCGCCTAACTAAGCGTAAGCGCACATATTTGCTTATTGATGCTATTGCTTGCATGAGTACTAACAAGGTCACACTGTTGGTAATCGGCGACGGGCCAGAAAGAGGGCCCCTTGAAGATCAGGCGCGCCGGCTTGGTGTCTCTACTTATTTTGTTGGCTTTGTGGGTCAGGTCAAGGTGGCAAAGTTGCTTGCCCTCTCAGATGTTTTCTCTCTTCTTAGCTTTTATGATGCTTCGCCCAAGGCCCTGAATGAGGCAATGAACTTCCCGTTAGCTATGGTCGCTTCGACAGGTGTAGGTACAGCGCGAGACCTGGTCCGTCCTGGCGTAAATGGCTATCTTTTTGAGACGGGGGAGGAAGATGCCTTGGTGAATTGTCTCGAAGATTGGGCTAATGATCCTTGCTCTCGCCGTCAGATGGGAGGTAAGAATGACGAGATCCTTCGTGATTACACGATCGAGGAAGACGTAGTTAATTTGCTAGAGGCTATGAATGGTTGAGTTTCGCGCCACTCGTATTTTTGAAAGTCCTAAGGACGGGGCTTACTTTTTTGGCTATTTCAATACGCCGCAGGTCTCGGCCGATGGCACAAAGTTACTCGCCCTACGTGTGGCGCGCTTTGACCGTGTGCCGCAACCGGGAGAGATAGCAGAAGTCGGTTGGTTCGAGATTGGCCCGGAAATAAGACCTGATGTGCCGGTATTTCACAAGCTCGGTGAGACTGCGGCTTTTAATTGGCAGCAAGGAGCTGCACTGCAGTTCTTGGGACCCAATTTTAACAATCGAGTGATCTGGAACTTCTTCGACGGTCATGGGTACAAGGCACGCATCTTTGATCTTGATACGAGCCATGTGCGTGATGTGCCAGCCATCTATAACCCCTTCCCCGACGGGCGATTTGCTACCACTATTGATTTTGAACGGCACGCATGGTGTCGCCGTGGCTATAGCTACGGCAACATTATGAAGCCAGAAAAAAACAAGCCTGTCGTTGAGGGTGACGCGATTTGGCAGGTGGATCTTGATACCGGTGAGACTGCTCCAATTGTTGCGCTTGAAGACATGATGAAGCTGGCACCGCATTCAAACGCCCATGACGCAGTGCATTACCTGGAACACATGACGGCTAACCCCGACAGTACGCAGTTTGCCTTCATGCATCGCTGGAGGCATGAAAATGGCATCCATTCGCGTCTGCTTGTAGCTCGTTCAGACGGTCATGACGTGCGTATTCTCAACGACAGCGGTCGGATGAGTCATTTCTGCTGGACATCTGCAACACAACTCTTGGGCTACGGTGGCAAAGCTAACCCGTTGAATAAGTTGCGACGTAATAGGGCGATGATCAAGACGCTCTTCAACTCTTTCCTGCCGATTTACAAAAGAATGGTTAAGGACAGTTCTGGCTTGGCGAAATCGCTAACCGGTGATGCGTACTATCTCTTTGACATTGACACTCCCGGAAAGTTGAGTATGACGGCTCCTTCTATGAGGGCTGAGGATGGTCACCCGGTAATGCTTATGGATAGACGCCATTTCATTACTGACACTTATGCTCGCGCGGCATATGGTCAGCAGCCGAAACTATTCGTTGTGGATATTGATGCGGATACTCACCAGGTACTGGACGTGCTGGAATCTATACCTGAATACGACGAGACCCCAGTCCGCTGCGATCTACATCCACGTGTGTCGGCCTCGGGAGATATCGTCAGCCTTGATACAATGGATGGTGGACAGCGTCGCATCTATGCATATCAGTTGGTGCGCATTTAAGATGTTGAATAAAATTTAATTAATATCTTGGCAAAGCAGTGCTGGGCTTGATTTTAAATATGGCAAAGGAAACACATTCTTATTGTAATTATTTCTTTGATCCTTGCTGGAACCGTAAAAATATAATTAATTGCTCTGTTCAGTTGCGTAGTTTCTTTTTGATCAAACTTATATAAATGAACCCTTACTTGCAATAAATAGAGAAACTTTAATACTTTTAAGAACAATTAAATAGATAGAACCTGGACCTTACTTAAGGATAGTTATGTGCTATACTTATTATATTATTAAGAAGATGAAAGAAGTTGGCTGTTCCTTATCCTGTCATTTTAGCTATAACATCAGGGGCATTAAAGAAAAGATCGTTTATCGTAGAAGGACTAAAAGCAAATTACCAAGTAGATGTAATTCCTGGGAAGTTGTACAAAGAGAATTGGAAGGACAGAGTGCTTGTCAAGTTGAGACTTTCTAAGTATTTTGGAACAAGGGCTGTAAATATGAGGCACTTAAATGCAAGCATTATTAATCACCCAAATCATTTTGATATTATTTTTATAGTCAAAGGAAATGACATTAAGATTGAAACCCTAAAGGGCTTGAGAGCATTAAAGAAACCTCCCATAATTGTTGGATGGAGTATGGATAATATTTATTTAAACCATAACAGGACAAATGAACTAATAAGAACAGCTCCATATTATGATTATTATTATACATCAAAGAAAATAAATATTGTAAACAATGAATTAAAAACAATGGGATTTAAAAAGCCTAGATTTTACCATCAAGGTTATGATCCTTCTATTCACCTCCCAGAGAATAAAAGCAAAAGCTTTTTCAAGGGTAAAGTTGTTTTTATTGGATATGCAGAAAATGACAGGTTTGAGAAAATGAATTACCTTGCAATGAATGGGATCGAGGTGCATATCTGGGGTAATGGTTGGAAAACGTATATTAAAAAACATGAAAATATACATATACATAATCGAGAACTAAGAGGAAAGGAATATTCAGAAGCACTCTCTAATTCCTTGATTAGCCTATGCTTTTTAAGGAAATTAAATAGAGATCAACATACATCGAGAAGTTTTGAAATCCCAGCATGCAGAGGTTTCATGTTGGCAGAAAGAACAGATGAGCATTTGACTTATTTTAAAGAAGATGAAGAGGCTGCCTATTTCAATGATAAGCATGAACTTCTAAACAAAGTAAGATATTTTTTGAAAAATATTGAGAGAAGAGATCAAATTGCTGAAGCTGGATATCAAAGATGTCTCAACAGTGACTACTCTTATGATGTAATTGCAAAGAAGATCATTGAAGAAACATTAGATTTGAATAGATACACTTTGCATGGTTAGCTTAATGAAAAAAAAATTAAAGGTTAATATAGTCGTTGGAGGTAGATTTCATTCTGAACAAACTTATTTTGCATTGACAGACTTGGGCTTTGATGTAAAGATCTATGCAAGTAGCCCAAAAAGATATTTTAAATCAATACCAAATAAAGATATTATATTTATTCCTAAACTATTTCAAGCTTTTCGCAAGTGTTTCAAGATAAGGCTACATAGATATTTTGATGACATATCTTCTTTGATTTTTGACTTTACGGCCTCGCTAATAATGAGGCAGTCTGACATAATTTGGGGTTTTAATGGGGATAGTTTTCTATCGGGAAGGAAATTAAAAATAAATAATCCAAAAGGGATATATATTGTTGACCGTGCATGCCCACATTTTCTTAAACAGGAAAATCTGATGATGGAAGAAAGTAAAGAATTAAACTACCCGTACCTAAAACATTCAAGATGGACTCGGAAACGTTTTTGTGATGAGTACACTATCTCAGATATGATAGTTGTTCCATCTAATTATACTTTAAAGAGCTTCCTTGAGTTTGGATATACAACTGGTCAGGTGTGTGTTGCCCCTCTTGATGCAAGTGCTTTTATTGATAGAAAACATATCCAAAATAATTCTCTTAGTCAATTTTCCTCAAACCACAAAGATCAAATCAAAGTTGGCTTTGTTGGGGGAGCATTTTTAAGGAAAGGAATTATTTACTTATTAAGATCACTTGATTATCTTGAGAATCATAATATCTTACTAGTAATAAGAGCTAATAAAGATAGTATTTACTGTCATCGTGAAGCATATAATTTATGTATGAAACATAATGTTATTTTTTTACCATATCAAGAAAATATGGCAAATTTCTATAATCTAATAGATATTTTTGTGTTACCTTCGATTGAAGAAGGCTTTGGGATGGTTCTTTTCGAGGCTTTGAAAAGTAAAGTTCCTGTTATTGCATCATCCAATGTTGGCTCCATAGATGGATTGGTTAATGGGAAAGAATATTTGCAAATACAACCTAAAGATTCCTTAGGTCTCGCAAAAGCAATTGAAAGTATTGTAGAAGATCCCGTATTAAGAAAAGAAATTGCAACTAATGGTCATCAAGCATATAATTTGAAAAATGTTAAAGGCAGTATGTATAAAAATTCAATCGAAGAAATGTTACTAAAATTGGGTGTAAAAAGTTGATTCCTATTTTACTCATAAATATAATAGCTATATTTATTTTATGGAACAGAATATACTCTCCTTTGGTTAGAGCTTACCTTGCAATAAACTATCTATTAATGATTAATCCAGTAGTAATGCTGGCTCTTTTTGGATTGGCTCACAATAGATATGAACCTACTATTTCCAATTACCCATTAGCTTTAACATATAATCTGGCTTTCAACTTGCTACTGGCAGTATCTTATAAAATATTCTATCAATTAATTAAAAAAAATACATTGATCTCTAACACTTTATCACGTAACCGTATAAACAAACTAGTTCAATCTAACTCATTAGTAATATCAAATACAATACTGTTCTCCATAGGTATTATCTGTAAATTCATATTATTAAGTGCCGGTAACCTTAGAATGTTAGATTCTGGAGGTGCTTTAGGCCCAGCCTTGCAATTGTTTAAAGCACTTGCTTCTTTTGATTTGTTTGCAATTGTAATACTTGGCCAAATAAGACTTAAGCGTAAATATAACCTCAAGTCAATTACTAGAATACTGATTATTCTTTTGTCGATTTCATTTTTATTTGCTCTGATCTCAGCTTCAAGAGGAGGAACTCTTCTAATATTAATAATAACAATAATCAATTTTTGGGATAAAATAAATAAACACAAATTAATCATCCTCCCTCTAGGACTATTAATATTTCCTCAAATATTTAAGATCTTCCCACTTTTGGCAGCATATAGAAATTTTGGATATAGCCTAGACGAAGCATTTGAGGTATTTTTTCTATATCACAATGAGTCTGCAATACAAATAATGGCAGATGTATTCGTAACTAGACTCAATTACCTTGAAACCTTAGGCAGAGCTATTACACATGTTCTTAATTTTGGGCCTGAAGGTGGAGAAGTATATTTAAATAATATTGTTGGCCTGATCCCCAGAATTCTCTGGCCTGGTAAACCAGCTATTAGTGATTATGGAGTTGATACTGGCGTTACTTTAGAGATGGTGGTTGCTGACGATGTTAGAACATCTCTTGGTCTAGGTGTTGCTGGAGAGGGAGTCTTTTATCTTGGCGCAATAGGTATATTTATGGCTTCGGTTCAAGGATTTTTCTTTGCCCTTATTACTAAAAGTTGTTATGAGCCTAATAGATTGATACCTATGAGTATTTTTATTTACAGCTCTATTTATATATTACAACGCGATGGTTATTTTGCAATTATCCCAGGATTAGTTTGGCTATTGATTACATGCATAATATATCTCTTTATTTTACGTAAAATGATCCCCAAAAAATTACTTGAGAATGTCTAAATGTTAATTGTTAATCAATGAGGCCATGCGCATAATTCATTCAGTTTCTCATCTTGATGAAGAAGCAAGTGGACCTTCTTATAGTGTCCCAAGATTAGCAAACTCACTTTCGAACTTTGATAACCTAGTCACACTTATTTCTCTTTACAGAGGCAGACCTCCCTGCATTGATACATCAAAGATAGAGCATATAAACTTTCAACAGAGCAATAAACTTAGGATTTTAGGAAGATCTCCATCAATGAAGGAATGGATTAATAATCTTAACTCTACAGAACTAGACATCTTTCATTCTCATGGGCTATGGATGATGCCAAATATTTATCCCTCCTATATATGCAAAAAGTTGAATAAACCTCATATCATTGCCCCTAGAGGCACATTAAATCCTGAGGCTTTGCGATTCTCTAGGTTCAATAAATCAATTATGTGGACTATATGTCAAAGAAAAGTTTTAAAGGATGCAACAGCATTCCATGCAACTAGTTACGATGAAGCTGCTAATATAAGAGAGTTGGGTTTTAGTCAACCCATTATTATCTCTCCTAACGGTGTTGATATACCAACCACAAAATTATATATTCCTAGCAGTAATAACACAATATTATACTTAGGTAGAATACACAAGAAAAAAGGTTTAGATGTATTGTTAAAGGCGTGGTCAGAGATTGAATCTGAATACCCCCACTGGCGCCTGCGAATAATAGGTAAGGGAAATAAAAACTATGTAAATTTACTTAATTCTGAGATTAGAAATCTTAAACTAAAAAGGGTTAAAATTGAGCAAGAATTATATGGTAAAGATAAGCAAAAGGCCTTTCAAATGGCTCAACTATTCATCCTCCCAACAAGAGGAGAGAATTTTGGGATGGTTATAGCAGAAGCTTTGGCAGCCGGTCTCCCAGTCATTACAACAATGGGTGCACCTTGGCCAGACTTAGAAAATAAAAAGTGTGGATGGCGCGTTAATCTTAATGAATATGAGTTAAAACTAATTCTTAAAAAAGCTCTAAAAATAAGTTCCACAGAATTAGAGTCAATGGGCCGTAATGGTATTGATTGGATGAGGAATTCTTATTCATGGGATAAAATTAGTAGTGAGCTTACTCAAGCTTATGGTTGGATAATAAATGGAGGTACCCCTCCACATAACATTCTCCTAAATCGTAAATGACTCTTAAGTATATCTACAAACAACTGATTTTTGATTCGGCGAGACCTTTTTTGGCAGTTAATGCGTTTGTATTTAAGCTATTTAGACTTAGATCTACATTATTAACCAATAACAAAGTACGGCTTCATCTCGGCTCTGGTACTAGATACATTGAAGGCTGGTTAAATATTGATGCAAATATATTAAAGGGAAAATGTGACCTCTCTCTTGATCTTAGAAATAGATTGCCATTCCCTCGTAATACAATTGATGCTATATATTCGCATCATGTTATAGAACACCTTCCAGATATGCGTAAGCATCTAACAGATGCTTACAGAGTATTAAAACCAAATGGAGTATATAGAGTTGCGGGCCCTAATGGTGATTCTGCAATTCAGAAGTTTTGTCAAGGTGATAAAACATGGTTTGGAGACTGGCCAGTAAAATATGAAAGTATTGGAGGCAGATTCTCTAATTTCATACTTTGTGGAAATGACCATTTAGGAATACTTACCTCAAGTCTAATGGAAGAAATAGGTCATTTAGCAGGCTTTAAAAATGTAGTAATAAAACTGCCAGTAAAAGAAACATCATACCCTCAACTATTTGAAGATATTCTTGAATATGAACGTGAAAGAGATTATGAATTTCCTCATACATTAGTAATGGAATTTCAAAAGTAGATAACTTGGTGCAATAAATATGAATAATATTGGATATAAATTTACTTGTTTCTAAGTCTAGATGTTTATAAACCTTTCAATAAATCTGGTTAACTTGCTAGTCTTGATTGACTACTTTTTAGTGATGAAAGACATGAGTAACTTTTACTCAATAATCTCTTATGAACTCCTCAGCGTTTTAGTAGGGTTATAATAATGAATATTTAAAGTTCCTTTTGAGAATCTATGCCAAAAATACCATTAACGATATTAATGATTACTTTTAATGAAGAGCACAACATGCATGGCGTACTAGATAATATTATAAATTTTGCCTCAGAAGTATTCATAGTTGATAGCTATAGTTCAGATAAAACAGTAGAAATTGCACATTCATATGGAGTTAGGATATTTCAGAGGAAATTTATAAATTTTGGTGATCAATGGAACTTTGCTTGCACTCAACTACCTATATCAAACCCTTGGTCGATGAAGTTAGACCCAGATGAGAGAATGACTGATGTGCTTAAAGATCAGATAGTCGAAGTCATTACTCATGATACAGCAGACTATATATCAATTCCTAGGCGCTTATGGTTCATGAATCGGCCTTTACCAGTTAAGCAGAATGTTGAGAGGGTTTGGAGAACTGGTAAGTGTAGGTTCACTGAACTAGAAGTTAATGAGCATCCAATCCTGAGTGGTAAACATGTTAAACTAACAGCTTGGTTAGAACACTATGACAGTCCAAA
Organism: Prochlorococcus sp. AG-463-F15; assembly: GCA_003211755.1. Classification (GTDB taxonomy): domain Bacteria; phylum Cyanobacteriota; class Cyanobacteriia; order PCC-6307; family Cyanobiaceae; genus AG-363-K07. The sequence goes on from QCRS01000019.1 coordinate 10,105, forward strand.
TTTACATCATTGGTATAACAAACAGAATAGATATACAACATTAGAAGCGAAGTCATCCTTTGTAAATAGAGGTGTTAAGTTTCGATCTAATTATTTTGGCACTAAAATGGAAAGAAGACAGTTCTTTCGAGATATATATAATAAATTAGCCTTTAAGAATCAATTTGTATTTATTTACTGCTATCTATTCTTAGGAGCCTTTCGTGCTGGAAGAGTAGGCTTTATTTGGGCAAGGATGAGAAGCGATGTCTATAGAATGAGAGAGATAAAGCATTTAGAAATGATTTTGCTTGATAAGGAGTACATTATTCCAAATGAACCATTAGGTAAGCCTAGTAAGTTCGCTGAACAGTTAAAATTTAAGAATTCGATTCATAATTTACTATGATTTATAATAAAGTCTTTATCAAAAGCTTTTGATCTAATTCCTAAAATTTGAAATTATATGGCGCAAGTCTTCCAATCTCTGAAAAATGGATCAGTTGATGTACATGAAGTCCCTGCACCTAAACTAAAAAACAATGAGGTTCTCATAGAGACTTCTCGATCTTTGATTTCTGCCGGAACTGAAAGGATGCTGGCAGAGTTCGGACGTTCAAGTTGGATATCAAAAGCGCGACAACAACCTGACAAGGTTAAACAAGCAATTGAGCTTGCAAAAACTAATGGAATTTTTAATACAATTGAATCAATATTAACCAAATTAGAACAACCTTTACCTTTGGGGTACTGCAATGTAGGAAGAGTACTGGAGGTAGGTAAGCTGGTTACAGAATTCAAGGTGGGAGATAGAGTTGTATCAAATGGGCCTCATTCAGAGTTATCCGCAATACCACAAAAACTATGTGCTCTAATACCAGAAAATGTTAGTGATGATAAGGCAGTCTTTACTATATTAGCAGCAATAGGTTTGCAAGGTATTAGATTAGCTAAACCTACTTTAGGTGAGCAATTTGTTGTTAGTGGTCTTGGATTAATAGGGTTATTAACAGCTCAAATACTCAAATCAAATGGAATTAATGTCATTGGAATAGACCCTGACCCTAACAAACAAATTATCGCCAATTCACTTGGTATTGAAACATTAAAGTCTTCAGACTATTCTGATCTTATTAATTATTTCCAAGAACAAACCATAACTAATGGAGTGGATGGTGTAATCATAACTGCTGCAACGGCTTCTAGTGAACCTATAGACCTAGCTGCTGAAATATGTCGAAAACGAGGAAGAATTATTTTAGTTGGTGTTACGGGTTTGAATTTGCGAAGAGATCTTTTTTATAAAAAGGAGATCAGCTTTCAAGTTAGCTGTTCTTACGGTCCAGGAAGATATGATCCGGATTATGAGTATAAATCTAATGATTATCCAATTGGTTTCGTAAGATGGACAGAACAAAGAAACTTTACTGCTATTTTAAGTTTATTTAGTCAAAAAAAAATAAAAACTCAAGAATTAATAACACATAAATATTATTTTAAGGATATTGCTAATGCCTATGAGCTACTTGTAAGTTCTAAAAATTGCTTGGGAATCCTTATTGAGTATGAGGCAGGGTCTCAAAAGAGAAGTCGAACATTGGAATTGAGGAATAACTCTAATTTAGCTAACAATAAGCCAGAGATAGCACTGATTAACTTTATAGGGGCAGGTAATTATGCTGGTAGAGTTTTAATACCAGCATTTAAAAAATGCAATGCAAATTTTCATATTATTGGAGATGGTTCGGGTAAGGGTTCTTTTCATTTGGCTAGGCAATTTGCTTTTAATAAAGTTACCACAGATATGAGAGTAATTTTAGAAGATAACTCTTCTAATGCTTTAGTTATCGCAACGCGCCATGACAGTCATGCTGAGCTTGTTCTCAAAGCTCTAAAGAAAAATAAGCATATTTTTGTAGAAAAACCACTTTGTTTAACCCTAGATCAACTAGCTTCTATTCAGGAGAATCTTAGGAGCAATAAAATATTGATGGTGGGATTTAACCGGCGATTCTCACCATTAGTCCAGCTCTTAAAAACTGAATTAGAAAAGATTAATTCCAAGAGTAATTTTATTTATACGTGTAATGCTGGCTCGCTACCTAATGACCACTGGCTTCTCGACCCAGTTAAGGGAGGTGGGAGACTGATAGGGGAGGCCTGCCATTTTGTTGATTTAATTAGGTATTTGGCGAATAGTCCAATTCAGGAGATTAACTTTACCCCAATAGAAACCACCAGTCAGTCATTTTATTTAACTCTCAAGTTTAAGAATGGGTCATCAGGCAGTATCCAATATTTAACAAATGGCTCTTACTCATTTCCGAAAGAGCGATTGGAAGTATTCTCATCGGGAAAAGTATTTCAACTTGATAATTACAGAACGCTAAAAGGTTGGGGGGTAAGAAAATTTAGGACACAAAGGTTATTCAATCAAAATAAAGGTCAATATAATTGCGCTAAGGCTTTTTTAGATGCAATTCAGAATGGAGATAAATCACCTATACCTTTTGATGAAATATTTGATGTACAATATAATCTATTGAATTCTATCAAAACGTGAAAAGGGTTTGCATATTAGGCTTAGGTTATATTGGTCTACCTACTGTCGCTTTGCTTACAAAATATAATTATGAGGTCATTGGAGTAGATACGAATGCTGAAATAATCGATAACTTAAAACAAGGGATAGGGCATATTAAAGAACCTGGATTACAGGATTTAATAGACGAAGCAATTCATTCTAGATTATTTTATCCACAGATCGAAGTTACTCATGCAGACATTTATATAATTGCAGTGCCTACTCCAATACAAGAAAGTAATAACGGTACAAAGGAGCCAAATATTGATTATGTAATTAATGCTATTCATGCTATCGCCCCACACTACAAGTCTGAGGACCTTGTTATACTTGAGTCCACCTCCCCAGTAGGAACTACAGCAAAACTAGTTGATATTTTAGAACAAAAGACAGATTTTATGAAAGATAAAATACATGTAGCATATTGTCCCGAAAGAGTAATACCAGGGAATACATTCTACGAATTAATTAATAATAATCGTGTGGTCGGTGGAAATAGTGTTAAGGCCAGTCAAATGGCTCAGGAATTCTATAAGACCTTCTGTAAAGGGGAGGTTCACATTACAAACGTAACTACTGCTGAACTAGTGAAATTAACAGAAAATAGTTATAGAGATATAAATATTGCATTTGCAAATGAGATGTCAGTCATATGTGATCATCTTGATATAAATATAAATGAGTTAATTGGACTTGCTAATTGCCATCCAAGAGTTGATATCCTCAATCCAGGTTGCGGAGTTGGTGGTCATTGTATTGCATTAGACCCATGGTTTATCGTATCTTCTTTTCCGGAGTTATCTCCTTTAATTAAGACTGCAAGAAATGTTAATAACAATAAAACAAAATGGGTGATACAGCAAATAAAGTTAAAGGCAAATAAATTAGAAGAAACATTGAGTGTAAGGCCAAAAATAGGATGCTTAGGATTAGCTTACAAGCCAAATACTGATGATCTAAGAGAGTCTCCAGCCCTAAAAATAATCAATGATTTAATTGCCTCAGGATATGAAATATACTCATGTGAACCTAATATAAAGTCTCATTCAACATTAAAGATTTATTCACTTAAAGAAATAACTGAGAATTGCGATTTAATAGTTCAGTTGGTACAACACGAAGAATTTAAGAGACTTAGCTTTCAAGACAAGGAATTTATAAGTTACTGTTGATGAAATGCAATATACAAGTAAATTCCTATATACACTATATGATGTAGGCCTTTATCGGCTACAAAAGAGGCTTAGGTACGAGCTAAGAAGAAAACTAGATAAGTCTTTTCTAGCTTGCATAACATTATTTATGATAAAGAAAGATAGTAGAAATATAGACCTTCATTTTAATAATAATAGCAGAATAAAACCTTTTCCTAATCCCAATATAAAAACCATTAAAACCTCAAATTATGTCACTTTTACCTTTCTTTCCCAAACGAAAACTTTAACTATTCCTATTAAATGGAATAACCATAATTGGGATAGGCTATGGCAATTTAATTTGCATTATTTTGATTGGGCCAGAGAATGGATCGATAGTAAGAGTATAGAAGATAATTGTTGTTATCAACTAAACCTATTGGATAGATTGATTGATGACTGGATTAAAAATAATCCCCCTGGCAAAGGAGATGGATGGCACAGTTACACCATCTCATTAAGAATTAGGAATTGGATATGGATATTTCGCTTATATCCCAACTTGATCACCTCTAATCGTATTAGCTCTCTTTGGACCCAACTTCTTTGGCTAAAGGCACACCCAGAAGACTGTCATGGAGGGAATCATTGGCTTGAGAACTTAATCACATTAAGCATAGGGACTTTACATTTTCAGAATGTAAGAGCATTAGAAATATTCACTAGTTCTATGATTTCCCTTAAAAGTCAACTACAAGATCAAATATTGCCAGATGGAGGCCATCAAGAACGAACTGCAAGTTATCATTTGCTTATTCTTGACCGGCTTATTGACTTAGCTTGTGTCCTTCAAGAAAAGAAAAATAATGTTCCTGAATGGCTTACAAATTCAATCATTAGAATGACAAATTGGACGATTCTAATCAGATTAGAGGGTGGCATAATGCCTCGCTTTAATGATAGCTCTACCTATTCTTGCCCTTCAATTGATTTGATTATTAATTATGCTGGGCTATTGCTAGGCAAAAAGGAATATTTTGAACATAGTTTATCCAATCAAGATGGTATTGGTATTGTACGGTCTAACCTTTTAGAAGAAGCGGGTAAACCATTGAATCAACCTTTGGTTCACAAAAATGGTCAGCAATATAACACTATTACAGATTTAAGAAATACAGGATGGACAATAATTAGACCAGGCAATTCATGGGAATTACTTTTTAAGTGCGGCGTACCTTGTCCTAAACATTTAGCAGCGCATGTTCACTCAGATATGCTCAGCTTCGATTTATTATTTAATGGTCAGCCAGTAATTGCTGAAGCAGGTACTAGTTGTTACAACAAAGGAGATATTAGGAACTATGAGAGATCAGGAGCTGCTCACAATATCCTACAGTTAGGCACCGTACAAAGAAAAGGTGAAGTTAAGTGGTTGGAGAGTGTAGATGTTTGGGATGTTTTTAAGGCTGGTTTCAAGTCACAACCCATCAATCACAAAACTGGTATAAATAGCGAAGGAATGCATTACGTTGAAGGCGGACATACTGGATATACACGCTATGGGGCAATACACCATCGCGTTATCCAACTAACTGAAGTCCATAACGATAAAATCACAGTAAAAATCAAAGACTATCTTGACATAAGAAGTGACTTTTATTTTCGGATATGGTTTCATCTCGCCCCAGGAATCTCAAAAGAGATTGGCTCTAAGATCAAAGTCTTTTCAAGTAATAAAGAACCCATTGCTCTAGATATCATAACTTCAAAATTTGCAGAATGCTTTGGCTGCCGTATTAAAAGGCAGTCTTTATGCTTCAGTGGATCCCTAGAATGTGGTAAACATAAAATAGAGACAATACTCCCCATATCAGTAGATATAATTAACAAAATAACCAAACCAACTCTTTAACTAGCTTGTTTGCCACCATTCTTTCTGTAAAATAGGATATTTGAATGATGAATAATTTACTATGAGACCCAAAAAGATTGTTTTTTTCTCATATCACTATCCACCTGACCAAAGTGCTGGTGCAACAAGAGCTAAATCTATAGTTAAGGAATTACTTAAGAATGAGAATAATTTGAAGATTTGGGTCTTGTGCAGTTTGCCTAGAAGATATGGGCAGGAATCCAATCTGAAGACCTTAGGGACAGAAAAAGTCAATAAGAATCTCTGCATTAAAAGATTCTGGATACCTTATTTTGGGAATAGTTCTATATCAAATAGTTTATCTTTTTTATTTTATTTCCTTCAAGTTATTCCATATACGATTTTTATTCAACCTAAAATCATCATTGCAACAAGTGCAAAACTTATGACAGCTTTTGCAGCAAGTATTACAGCAGCATTTACTTCGGCCAAATTGTTTATAGATTATAGAGATACATTTTCAGATAATTTCTTTTATTTCTATAGATGGCATAAGAAAATTGTCTTACACAGCTTTATTCTTGCGATAGAGAATATAGTCCTACGCAGTGCATACTCTGTAAACATTGTCTCTATTGGGTTCAAAGAGATATTTTATGGCTTAGATAACTTAGTTGATGAATCGCAAATTAGGTTTACTAATTTTCCGAATGGGATAGATAAAGAATTTAGAGATCTAATTAATATGGAAACTAACAATAACAACCTAGAAAAATCTTTTTATAAAGTTATCTATGCTGGAAATTTAGGTGAAGGACAGGATATTCTTAGGTTATTAAAGGACCTTAGTCAAAAGCCCCAAAATATTACTTACATGTTGAAGAATAATATTCTTATTGAGATCTACGGCTCTGGTTCACAATTAAAAGAAATCAAATCTCTAATAAATCAAGAAATAGACAGTCAAAAATCATGTCAACTAAGTCAAGTGGTAAAATATAGTGGTCTTAAGAGTAGGCAGGAAATGCATGAAATATATAAAGATGCAGACTGTCTAATGCTTCAATTGGCAAGATTTAGATCGTTGTCAATGGTAATTCCATCGAAAATATTTGAATATGCTTCAACAATTCATCCGATTATATTTGGAGCCAGTGGCTTTACACATGACTTTATAAGCGAAATAAATGGCACTATACCTTTCTTGCAAAATGATTCAACTAGTCTAATCAATGCAATTGAACAATCACAAGAAATACAAATTGTTTATAAGCAAAGGTCAAACTTACTAGATAAGTATGATATGGAAACTATAAACTTTAGATATGCGAAGCATATTTTGTCTGATTAACTGATCGATATGCTAAACAGACATCTAGTTAGCATCATTATTGGTACAAGGCCAGAGGCAATCAAGCTAGCACCAGTAATTAAAACATTTCAAGCCTCAGAACAATTCCAAACGAGAGTAATACTTACTGGTCAACATAGGGAAATGGTTAGTACTGTAATGGAATTATTTAACATACAAGACGACTTAAATATTAATTGTATGGAGAGAAATCAAACTCTTTCTCATATAGCAATCAGTACTATTAAGGGATTAGAAGATGAATTTAGAAACTATAGACCAGACTTGGTTTTGGTTCAAGGAGATACTAATACCGCATTCGCCGCAGCCTTAGTAAGCTTTTACAATCAAATCCCAGTAGGGCATGTAGAGGCGGGACTTCGAACAAATAACATTAATAATCCATTCCCTGAAGAAGCTAATCGGAGATTAATTTCGCAAATAGCTAAACTTAATTTTGCTCCAACTATTCAATCATCTGAAAATCTCATGACTGCAGACGTCCAAGGTGAGATATATGTCACTGGTAATACCGTAGTGGATGCACTATTGATGATTGATAATAGTCCAAACCAGATACAATCAGTAGTAAATAAATATAATATAAATTCTTTCATACTTGTTACTATTCATCGTAGAGAGAATTGGGTTGATGGAATAACAAATGTTGCCATAGGAATAAAGCAGATTTTAGATGAAAACCCTGGAATCAGCGTATTAATACCTATGCATAAAAATGCTATTGTTAGAGACCAGATAATACAAACTCTTGGCAATAATGATCGTGCATATCTTTTAGAGGCACTTGATTATAGAGAATTTGTATCTGTACTTAAAGAATGCACGATTGTTTTAACAGACTCTGGAGGGATACAAGAAGAAGCCCCCACATTTGGTAAACCTGTCCTTGTTTTACGTGATACAACTGAGCGCACTGAAGGTATACTTGCAGGAACATCTAAGCTTATTGGAACTGATCCTATTAAGATTGCAAGAGAAACAAAACTGCTTCTTACAGACAAAAAAGCCTACAACTCTATGTCACAAGTCCTAAATCCCTACGGTGACGGTCAAGCTAGTTCAAGAATAATGGAAGTATGCCAGAACTATTTAGAATCAATTAAATCAAATCCAGTTGATAAATATAACGAATGTTAGGCTCGCATATAAGCATAATTGCATCACAATTTAGTAGTTCAAATTCAAATTTTGAACCACGAAATATCTTGCTCGTAAATTCTTTAATTACTATTATAATTGCTACTTTTACTTCTCTCCTGGCTGTTCCAACCGTTAATCATTTTGCTAAAAGAAAAGAATTATTTGATACACCTAACAAGAGGAAACAAAAGACTTTTAAAATAGTAAGAATTGGAGGTATAGGAATATTCATTGGTTATTTAATATCTATAATGGTAATGTTTCTAGTTGATCCAAATATTAATAATCATCTCTTATCTTTAATGCTTTTAGGGGGTTCTTGTTTTTTTGTTATCGGTTTAATTGATGATTTAAGACCAATCTCACCTTACACAAGGCTATTCTTTCAATTTTTTATTTCTATATTGATTTGGTCAAATGGATTTAAATTAGATGTTATAGACTTGGCTTGGCTTGGTTTTGATGACCATATAATCCACCTTCCAGCACTATTAAGCTTAATCATTACATCATTTTGGATAACAGCAGTAATTAACGCAATCAATTGGATGGATGGATTAGATGGACTATCAGCTGGTATAACATTAATAACATGTTTGAATTTATTTGTAATAGCATTTTCTTATAACAATAGTTCCATATTTTATTTTATTGCAGCGCTTCTTGGTGTGTCTGTAGGATTCTTAAAATATAATATCTATCCATCTAAAATATTGATGGGAGATTGTGGTTCATATTTCCTTGGTTACAACCTAGCTATATTATCCTTGCTTGCTACTGATAGCTCAGATG
>QCRS01000020.1 GCA_003211755.1 Prochlorococcus sp. AG-463-F15
AGCCATAGTTTTAGAACCTCTCCAGACCTTGTTCCTTGAAGGCCCATCTCTCCTCCATGTGCTTCTTCTCCCCATGCAGGCTCAATGTAAGGCAAACCAGTTGAGAATGTATCAATTAAGTTTGTTCGATTTGCTACCAACAACAAAGAAGAAGTTTTCGTTATACCTAAAAGCTTTTGTGGATTCAAGGTAATTGAATTAGCCAATGAAATTCCACTAACCACATCAGCAGTTTTTTTAGAGAGAGCAAAGATTCCTCCTATCGCACCATCAATATGGAGCCAGAGACCTTCTCGCGAACAAATTTCACCAAGTTCTACCAATGGATCAATGGCACCTCGCACAGTAGTGCCTGCTGTCGCTACTAATGCAAAACATTTTCTCCCTTCAGCTCTGAGTTTTGTCAATTGAGAATGTAGGGATTCGATTGAGATCTGACCTTCACTATTTGTAGCCACATATTGAAGAGCATCTGCTTCGAGTCCCATTACCCGAATTGCTTTAGAAAAACATACATGTGCATCTTGACTTACCAAAACCACAGCATTCGGATCATTTTGAGTACCTGATTGATGACGAGCTACTACTAAAGCCATCAAATTACTAAGACTTCCACCACTTGCAGCAACTCCACCGGATTGTCTTGGCATGCCAAGACGTTCAGCAAACCATTGGCAAAGCAATCTTTCCAACCTTGAAAGGCTTGGGGAAAGTTCTTCTGCTAAAAGATTGTTATTTAATCCCGCACAAATTAAATCTGCAACTATTGATGCTGTTAAGGGTGGAGGATCTAAATGCGCAAGTGATCCTGGATGAGAAGGTTGATACGCACCTTCCATCACTAACTGAAGGTCCTCCAACAAAGAATCTCTTGAGAGCCCCTCAAGCGCTGGTGCCACATCTGGCATCACACTCAAGGAAGGTAATGGACCACGTTCCCCTGCATTGGCGAGCCATTTACACAAGCGTGAGCAAGCCTCCTGCAGAAACGATTGCAGCTCTAGATCCAAATGATCAGGCGAAGCAAACGGATCTAAAGAAGTGACAGGTTTTATATGGGTGTTGCCAGCCAAGAGCTAATGCAGAACAAATATCATTTTCCCTCTTAATGGCATTGTTAGTTAAAGAACTTCTATAGAGAGAAAAAGTTGTCGAGACCCATCCAGCTAAGCACAGTCCAGTGTCAACAATGGATGTCGAAGCTGCTTCATAGAGCCAAGAAAATTGGGTTATCTGGAGAAGTACCAGTAAGTGCAGTAGTAATTGACAAATATGGACATTGCATAGGTCATGGGAGCAATGGTAGAGAAAGGAATAAAGATCCATTAGCCCACGCGGAAATCCTTGCACTTAAACAAGCTGCATTAATAAAAAACGATTGGAGATTCAATGATTGCACTCTGATCGTGACATTAGAGCCCTGTCCAATGTGTGCTGGAGCACTTGTCCAAGCAAGGATGGGACAAGTCATATTTGGCACTTCCGACTTAAAACGAGGTGCTCTGGGAGGAGCATTAGATTTATCAAAACATCAAAGTGCTCATCACCACATGATTGTTAAAGGTGGGGTAATGGCAGAGGAAGCAAAGAGTGAACTTGAAGAATGGTTCAGACTACGTCGAAAGGTTAGTTCTTAAAACGTGGCAACTCAGTTTCAAAAAGATTGAGAATCGTATCTACATTCTCAGGAGTGGAGTTATAACCCATTAATCCAATCCTCCATACCTTTCCAGCAAGACTCCCTAAACCCCCTCCAATTTCAATACCATGATTTTTTAACAAATGAATAGTAAATGCTTTGCCATCTACACCATCTGGAATTCGAACTGTGGTTAAGGTTGGCAAACGTAGATCCTTATCAACATGTAAATCCAGCCCAATAGTTTCAAGGCCTTGCCAAAGTCTTTGTGCATTATCCATATGACGATTCCAAGCATTTTCTAACCCTTCTTCTGAAAGAAGTCGAAGAGCTTCACGAATACCAAAGTTCATATTTACTGGAGCTGTGTGGTGATATACACGATCACTTCCCCAATATTTATTTAAAAGAGATACATCCAAATACCAATTTGGAACCTTCTCCGATCGAGAATTCAGCTTCTCTTCAGCTCTTGGGCTGATAGTAAAAGGACCTAGGCCAGGAGGACAACTTAAGCCTTTTTGACTACAACTATAAGCAAGATCAACTCCCCACTGATCCAAGAAAAGAGGAACACCCCCTAGTGAGGTGACCGTATCAAGTAGCAAAAGACAATCATATTTTTTACAAAGATCTCCAATACCTTCCATCGGTTGGCAGACGCCAGTAGAGGTTTCAGCGTGAACCATTGCCAATATTGAAGGCCGATATTGATCAAGCGCAGATTCGATTTCCTCTATCGAGAAAGCCTCTCCCCAGGGTTTCTCGATAGTCTTCACATCAGCTTTATATCTATCTGCCATATCAGCCAAACGGTTCCCAAAATAACCTTTGATCGCGACTAAAACCCGATCCCCTGGTTCCACAGAATTAGCGAGTGTTGCCTCCATCGCAGCACTACCTGTCCCACTCATGGGAAGTGTTAAACGATTGTCTGTCTGCCAGGCATAACGAAGCAGCTCTTGCACCTCGCTCATTAAATCAACGTAAAAGGGATCAAGATGTCCTATTGGGGGAAGTGCTAATGCATTCAGGACGTCAGGATGAGCATTTGAAGGCCCAGGCCCAAGCAAAAGCCTCTTAGGAACAGATATTGGTCCAAATGCTTTGTGATGGTTTTGAGCAACAGGGAAAAAGGTTTGCGTTGTCACCAGGCCCTGATCGAAGTCAATTAAGTGTGAGCCTAAACAGGCATGCTTTCAGCCGTGAAAAATCTTTGAAAGATTGCAAAGGCTTATAACACCAATATCAGGACTTCAGTAATAAAGTCGCAGAATTCTCCTCGCGACTTCATGACACAAAAAACATGAGGTCATTAAAAAATACAAATTGGTACCGATTGCTACAAAAGTAGTTGCAGTCGCTTATTAGCTTTAAAAACTATCCACACTTAAGTCGCTACATCCCCATGGGCAAATCTCCCCAGGAAGTCCTTCGCCAGATAAAGGATGAGAGCATTGAGCTGATTGATCTGAAGTTCACTGACCTTCACGGAAAGTGGCAACACTTAACTGTGACCTCAGACATGGTTGATGAAGAAGCCTTCACTAGCGGCCTTGCCTTTGATGGATCCTCCATTCGAGGGTGGAAAGCAATCAATGAATCAGATATGGCAATGGTTCCAGATGCCACTACTGCTTGGATAGACCCTTTTTACCGTCACAAAACACTAAGTCTTATTTGCTCAATACAAGAACCACGAAGTGGAGAACCTTATTCACGTTGTCCTAGAGCACTAGCACAAAAAGCGCTAAGACATCTTGCAAGTACCGGTCTTGCTGACACTGCTTTTTTCGGAGCAGAACCAGAATTTTTTATATTTGATGATGTCCGTTACAACTCAAGTGAAGGAGGGTGCTTCTATAACGTTGACACCATTGAAGCTCCATGGAACACAGGAAGGATTGAAGAAGGCGGAAATCTTGCTTACAAAATTCAAATCAAGGAAGGTTATTTCCCTGTAGCACCTAACGATACTGCCCAAGACATTCGTTCAGAGATGTTGTTATTAATGGGTCAACTAGGTATCCCTATTGAAAAACATCATCATGAAGTGGCTGGAGCCGGACAGCATGAACTAGGCATGAAATTTGCGGAGCTTATAAAAGCAGCAGACAACGTAATGACTTACAAATATGTAGTTAGAAATGTCGCTAAAAAATATGGAAAGACTGCAACATTCATGCCTAAACCAGTATTCAATGACAACGGTACTGGGATGCACGTCCATCAAAGTCTCTGGAAAGGAGATAAACCTCTTTTCTTCGGGGAAGGAACCTATGCAAATCTTTCTCAAACTGCAAGATGGTATATCGGTGGGATACTCAAACACGCTCCATCATTCCTTGCATTTACTAATCCAACAACAAATAGTTATAAGAGATTAGTTCCAGGTTTTGAAGCTCCAGTAAATCTTGTCTACTCACAGGGAAATAGATCTGCAGCAGTTCGGATCCCTTTAACAGGCCCCAATCCAAAAGCTAAACGATTCGAATTCCGTCCTGGTGATGCGATGGCAAACCCTTATCTAGCCTTTAGCGCAATGATGATGGCAGGAATAGATGGAATTAAGAATCAAATAGAACCAGGAGATGGAGTAGATGTTGACTTATTTGAACTCCCGTCAGAAGAACTTGCAAACATTGCAACTGTTCCATCTTCACTAAATGGGGCACTAGAGTGCCTCAAGTCAGACAATAATTACCTAACGGAAGGAGGAGTATTTAGCGAGGACTTTATAAATAATTGGATTGAAATTAAATACGAAGAAGTTCAACAACTACGCCAAAGGCCTCATCCTCATGAATTTGTTATGTATTATGATGCATAATAAGTTTTCCTAGGAATTATGTACAGCTAATAAGACAATAAAGGGTCCTTTCAATATCCGATGAGACAGGACCTTTTGTAGAAAAAACTAAATCAATAACATCAACATAACTAGTTTTCGTTAATTCAATTCTATACCTATTATTGCACCACATACTTCTAACTCTAGAGATTCAAGCAACGCCAAGTAAAAACTAAAATGCTTATTAAATTTATTTTATTATTAATTGCTCCTACATTATTCACAACAACGACATCGCATGGGAAGCCCCTTTCGAAAGAGGCGGCAGATAATTATTTACATGAGATAAACAAAAGCCTAGAGATTCTAGAGAGTGATTTAAGAAGATCAAATTACAATAGAAGCTGCCTAGAAGCAACAAAAGCGGCTAAAATAATCAAAAAGAATATACAACTGCTTAAAGGCATTGAGCCCTACTACAATTGGGCAGACATAAGGGGAGTACTGCTAGAAATACCAAAAAAATATTGCTCTGATTCTTCTATCAAATAAATAGAATGAATTAGCTTTCAATTTATTCTTGAATTAAATTACCTTACTTATAAAATTTTATTAATCGTCAATTAATAAAGTATTTCTAAAAAATATCTCATCTATCGTTACAAAGTAGAATCTACTCATATGCAATAAAAATCTAGTCCAGAATTTATGTCTGAGCCTAACCTCACAAAACTCGCATATCAAACCCTTCAACAAGGTAAAAGCATCGCAGGTCTTGCTCATAAACAACTCAGTTCCAAGTTAATGGAATTTCTGGAGCCAGATGCAATGCCAAATACAAAGCCAATTCCTGCTGATCTACTGAAAGAACTTCGCCACTCAATGGCTGCACTAGAAAAATTAGACTGGCAAGATGCAGATCAAGGTGTCTATCCAAAAAGTCAACTTTTTGAGGCTCCTTGGCTTGAGTGGGCAGCAAGATACCCATTGGTTTGGCTTGATTTACCTTCTACTTGGAAAAGACGTAAAAGCAAACAAACTAGAGATATACCTACTCAAATCAATTCTGAGGTATACCCAGACTATTACCTTCAAAACTTTCATCACCAAACTGATGGATACCTTAGTGATCATTCAGCAGGGCTTTATGACATCCAAGTTGAAATTCTGTTCAACGGAACTGCAGACTCAATGAGAAGAAGAATCTTAAATCCATTAAAAAGGGGCCTTAAGCGATTTACTGATAGGCCAAGTAGAAGTTTAAAAGTCCTAGATGTTGCTACTGGTACAGGACGAACTCTAAGACAAATTCGTAGCGCACTAACTGAAGTTGAATTGTTGGGAATAGATCTATCGGGAGCTTACCTGCGTCAAGCCAGCAGATATCTGAACACACGGCGAGGTGAATTTACCCAATTAATAAGAGCAAATGCCGAAAGAATGCCCTTCGAAAGTGAAAGTATGCAAGCTATTACGTGCGTGTTCCTTTTTCATGAGTTACCTCGTAATGCGAGACAAAATGTACTTGATGAATGCTGGAGAGTTCTTGAACCTGGAGGAGTATTAATTCTTGCGGATTCCATTCAATTAGCTGATTCACCTCAATTCTCAAGTATTTTAGAAGATTTCCACAAAATTTTTCATGAGCCATACTATAATGATTATATAAATGATGATATTGAGACAAGATTAATTAACAGCAAATTTGAATTTATTACAGCTCAATCACACTTTATGACAAGAGTATGGTCCGCTACAAAACCTATTAATAGAGGTGCTTGATTTAGAATGCTTAAATAATTTTCCAGAAAGAATTAATTATAGCTAATAAAAATTCCTTTTGAAATTCAATATTAGAAAAGCTAAATGCTCCTTCAGCAAAGAAACTATGATGAATAGATATCGAACCACATGTTTTAAAAATGTTTACTAACATATATATTGTAAGGACGTTTTAATATGCTTAGATCAATGACAAGATGGCCTTCTAATGCAAAAGAAACTGCAATTGAGCTGCATTCACAACTAAAGCTTGATGACACAAATTGGCACCAACTAAAAAGTAATTCAGAAAGAAGAGCAGCTGAACTCCTTTCTGGAGCAATAGTTCAACTACTCTCTGGAGGGAAGCCATCCGAGATAGAACAGCTTATAAACCAATCTGTGAAATGGATTAAGCGAGAAATAAAGGCCCCAAGCTGTCAAGAGCATTAAGTGCTCATTCCACGTCGGAATGCAAGCTGAACACGGTTTCCCTTACGGCTCCAGCGAACATCATCAAAACAATGATGAATTAGGAATAAACCACGCCCACTATTCGCACCAACTCTAGAAGGAAGTGAAGCACACCTTTTAGATTGAGGGACACCTTCGCCCTGATCTTGAATCTGCCATACGAACCAATTAGGAGTAAGTATTCGTCGGACCCTTAAGTTTTTCTTGGGATCGCAAGAATTACCATGTCGAACAGCATTTACAAGCGCCTCATGAAGACCTAGTTGAATTCGCTCAGATATTTCATTGGAATTAACTGGTTCCAACAAAAGATCAAGAGATGTCGAGAGCTGAAGAGTTGATGGAAAATCAAAGTCTGCCCACAGAAACCTTCTATCCACAAAAAAGGTATAGAAAGAATAAAGTTTCTGGATTGGTTTAAATGAGCTGGTACTCACCATGAAGACTTTAACCCTTATTAAAAATAATGGTTAAAGGTTTAAATGAATAGCTTTAGGTAAATATTCAGCCTATCTACGAGATACAAGAGATGGATGAGTCAAAACAGCATCCATCAATCGAATACCACGAAGTTGATTAATTAAAGGCATATGTCCTTCAGGAGCTGAAATAGACCAATTAAAGGCCTTGGGATATCTGGTCCAAATACCCTCATTTTTCCAACCAATTCGAGGCCATAAACGATCATAACGTCCTCCTAACGAGTCCAATAGACGAGCCTGAACCGTGAATCCAAACCGTCCATGGGAATAGGCAATCCAAAGTCTGTCCAAAGTGCACAGATCAAGCCCAGGCATCGATTGAACCTCACTGAAATAAACGTAGCCACGCGATTCGGCTGCGGGTCCAGCCAACTGACGCAATACGGCACTAGTAAAGCGATCAGCCTCTTCAAAACATTCAGAAAGAAGAGCATTTTGAAATGATGCATAATCAACTCCAACTTCAGAAGGAGTATCAAACCAACCTTTTGAATCATCAGACAAAAGCCCAATGAGGCTGTCTGGCTTGTGTCTTTTTAATACTTGCAGAATCCAACCTGCGGCCCAATCCTCACCTGAGGGATGAAACGAGGTCAAAGCCTCAGCTCCAATTGCAGAGAGCTCTTCGGCTCGAGACTCTACAGATTTAATAAGACCACGTCTTTTCCTTGATGAACCGCTAGAGAATTGCTCTAACAACTCTTCAATGCTGATATTTGATGAATGGGGGTTTTCAGAAGGCATGAATAGCAACCGGTCTCGCATGACCAGGCGTTCGCCCACTATGTCAGGCATTGGCATCCAATCTTATTGCTCCATCGAAAACTTTCGTTTACTAGATGGGCCAGTTCTAGATATACGAAGTCCCTCGGAGTTCCATCAAGGACACGTCCCCAAAGCGATAAACCTTCCTTTATTTAGCGACGAAGAAAGAGCAAAAGTCGGTAAAACCTATAAGAAGGATGGCAGAGAAAAAGCCATTCTTCTTGGACTGAAATACACGGCGCCGAAGCTAATGGCTCTTAAAAACTATTTAGAAGAGTTAAGAACACTTCAAACTGAAGCTTCCAAAAGAAATAAAAATAAAAGTTTCATCAAGCTTTATTGCTGGAGAGGTGGGATGCGCTCAGCGAGCATCAGTTGGCTGGCAAATTTAATCAACATAAATACTGCAATACTCTCAGGGGGGTACAAAACCTATAGAAAATGGGTACTTCAACAATTTCATGAAAAATGGCCTCTAAAGCTAATTGGAGGGAGAACGGGTACTGGGAAAACAGATCTGCTTTTATCACTTGCAAAAAAAGGTATATCTACGATTGATCTAGAAGGATTAGCGAACCATAGAGGTAGTAGTTTCGGTGGTCTTGGTCTGCCGCCTCAACCAACTTCAGAACACTATGAAAACCTAATTGCAGAAGCCCTTGGAATTTGTAGTAAAGATTCTACGAAAGGTATCTGGCTTGAAGCAGAAAGTGCTCATTTGGGTCGTTGCAGAATTCCAAATGAGCTCTTCAATCAAATGAAAGCAGCTCCAGTAATAGAAATAAATAGATCAAAGCAAGAAAGAATTGATCAACTAGTAAAGGTATATGCAGAACAGGAAAAAGAGAGTCTCAAAGAGGCAACTTCACGCATAAGTCGTCGACTTGGCCCACAACGAACATACCAAGCACTAGAAGCAATAGAGAATGAAGAATGGAAAGAGGCCTGCTGCGCAATGCTTGATTATTACGATCGGTGCTACGAACATGAATTAGCAAGAGCAACTCAGAGAGAAACAATAGATTTGTCATGGCTATCACCAGACCAAGGGGCTGCAAAACTCATAACTTCAGGCCTTATCCATTAAGAACCTAACCACAACGCACATAACCTCTTAACTAGTATTCAACTTTCGAAGAACTCCATGGCTAAATCCAACTCCGTAGCATCGATTCAATTCTTTCGGGGTGAGGATGAGCCTGTTGTACCTGAAATTCGCCTTACCAGGAGTCGAGATGGAAGAACTGGCCAAGCCTTCTTTGTCTTCGAAAACCCTGAAGCACTAACAAAAGAATCAATAACTGAACTAAAAGGCATGCTCCTAATTGACGAAGAAGGAGAATTAGTAACACGCGAGGTCAATGCTCGTTTTGTAAATGGTGAGCCGAATGCTCTGGAGGGTATCTATAGCTGGAAATCAGAAGCAGATTTTGAACGCTTTATGCGATTTGCTCAAAGATATGCCCAAAGCCATGGCATGGGATATACAGACAAGGCTGCAACTAATTAAATATGAAGCTTTCCCATTGGCTTACCCTTTTTGCTCTTTTGTCAGCTGGGTTAGTTTTATGGAGCTTACGCGAAATAATTATCCAACTATTTGCTGGAATAGTAATAGCAATGGCACTTTGTACGCTTGTAGAAAAACTACGTTCAAAAGTTCCTGTAGCAAGACCTATTGCATTATTAATTATTTTACTAGGGATATTATTAATATTTAGCCTGATAGTAATTATCGTAGTTCCTCCATTCTCTGAGGAATTTCAACAATTAATAGTTCAATTACCAAATGCTGCAACTGCATTCTCTGAACTAGCAGAAGGAAGCTTCAAAAGAGTAAATGACCTAGTTTATGGTGATTATCAAAAAGGAATGATTGGACAGCAAATTCTACTCAATGGATTTAATGTCTTTCCTGATAGTTCTACGTTAGCAGCAGGTGTAGGAGATGGAATTAAAAAGATAATTGATCTAGCCGGCAATCTAGGGAGTGGCGTATTAAAGCTTCTGTTTGTACTTGCTGTAAGCCTTATGGTCGCTATTCAACCAGCATCTTATAGGGAAGTGGCTATTCTTTTAATACCCTCTTTCTATAGGCGGAGGGCTAGGGGAATCCTCTTCGATTGTGGGAAAGCACTTAGCAATTGGATGGTAGGTGTATTAATAAGCTCCTTATGTGTTGCACTACTTGCAGGAATTGGCTTGTCAATTCTGGGAGTAAAGCTTGTGATAGCCAATGCTCTTTTAGCAGGAATGTTGAATATAATTCCAAATGTTGGGCCCGTAATCAGTACAATTTTCCCAATGTCAGTTGCACTACTTGATGAGCCATGGAAAGCAATTGCAGTATTAGGAATGTATATATTTATTCAAAACCTAGAAAGTTATTTAATCACACCATCAATAATGCATCATCAAGTAAAACTTCTTCCAGGTTTGACACTTACCGCTCAATTTATTTTTACTATAATTTTTGGACCAATTGGCTTAATACTTGCACTTCCTCTTGCTGTAGTCCTACAAGTTCTTATCAAAGAGGTTATAGTTCATGATTTGTTAGACCCATGGAGAAGTAAGAGTCAACTACATGAATTCTCGTAGCCTACTGGCAATATTAACTCTTATTTTATTAGCCTTACTAATTTGGCAATTAAGGTGGGTCCTACTAATATTTTTTGGCGCAATAGTATTATCAGTAACACTTGATGTCCTAATACAAAGGCTCCAATCTTTAATAGAAATACCAAGATATTTTGCATTAATAGTAGTCCTATTTCTACTATTAATTTCTGGAATATTTATATTCCAACTTTTGGTTCCTGAATTAATTACACAAATAAAGGAACTGGGGACTCTTTTACCAACCCTCTTAGTGAAGCTTAAATCAATATTATCTAGCCAACCACTTTTGATTGGCCTACAACAATCAATACCAGAACAATTAAGCTTGAGTAAAATACAACTTTATAGTTCGAAATTAATAGATTTTGCAGGTGGAGCTGCTAATAGTCTTATTCAATTAATACTTATAAGCTTGCTATCGATACTACTTACTCTAGATCCAGAATCTCACCGAACATTAATTATTTCTATTACACCAAAACGTTTTCGCCTAAAGGTAAATGAACTGCTTGACGAATGTCGTATTGCCTTAGGTGGGTGGTTGGCAGGCATGACAATATCAGCTACAAGTATTTTCATACTCACATGGGCAGGCCTTGCCATTCTCAAAGTCCCACTTGCTCTTCTGAGTGCACTGGTTTGTGGTTTACTTACCTTTGTACCTACTATTGGACCAACAACAGCAACATTATTACCTTTAGGTATTGCCTTACTAGTCTCTCCAACCTTAATGATTAAGGTACTAATTCTTAGGATTATTTTGCAAAATATAGAAGCATTTTTATTAACACCATTCTTACTTAATAGAACGGTAAATCTACTTCCAACAATTGCACTAATGGCTCAATTAAGCTTGGGTTCTCTATTAGGCCTTCCTGGCTTCTTAATAGCACTCCCCCTTACTGTAGTGCTTCAAGTTTGCCTTCAGAAAGTAATTATTCGCGATATCATGGACCAATGGACTTAAAGATTACAAACCGAGCTCCTAGGGCTAGGAATTGTTATTTTTTCTCCTAGGCTTCTTTAGCATCCAAGGTACAAGAATTAAGGTAATAATAGGCAAAGGATTGTAGCGAATCAAGAAGAATAATCCTGTATAAGTAAAGTGATCGATTAAAAGCAATATCTCAAATCTAAGGGCCCACATAGAAGCAATAATAAGAATTATTGGTAAAAAATTATGATATATATACCGATTCAAATTAATGACATACCTCTCAACTACTTGTTTCTAAATTTTCTATCCTAATCTTCTTTTTGTTCTTTAAATCTGTAAGGCTAAGCAATGATGGTGCCAAGGCAATACTTGACCAACTGCCAATAATTACTCCCAAGGCCAAGGCAATAGCAAACCAAAACAAAGTTGCTCCACCAAAGAATATCAATGCCAACAAAGGCAAAAGAGTAGTTCCACTCGTATATAGAGTTCTAGTTAATGTTGCAGAAACAGCCCTATCAATTTGATCACTTAAGGAGAGGTCTGAATCCAAACGTGCACGTTCTCGGATTCGATCAAAGACAACAACTGTGTCATTAACCGAATAACCAGCAATAGTCAATAAAGCAACTGCAAAAAGACTATCTACCTCTAAGGAAAGGAATAAACCAAACCAAGCAAAAATCCCGCAAACGATAATTACATCATGAGCAAGTGCAGCAAGTGCAAGTGCAGCAAACCGACGGTCATAACGCAAGCTTATATAAATAGCTATTCCACTAAATGCCGCCAAGAGTGAGATAACACTGCTTTTCAATAATTGTCCGCCAAGACTGGGTCCAATCGTGTCTACTGCCTGTCCACCTGGCTGAAATGGTCCAGCAACAGGGTCCATTGCCTTTATTACAGCCTGCCCTTGTGAAGCAGAAAGAAATGGGAGTCGTAAAACTAATAGTTTTGAACCATCTAAAAGTTGCACCTTCGCCTGCGAAAGTTTTGGTGCAAGTATGTCTTCCTCAGTTGGCAAAGAAAAATCGCGCAAAGCATCATAAACTGTTGAGTTACTGAGTGTTTCACAAGAACTATTACAAACTCGCTCTAATTGAATTTGTGTTCCGCCAGTAAAGTCAAGTCCAGGACGCAAAGGTGCTTTTATAGATGGATTTAGTACGCAAAGGGTTAAGCCCAAAGCACTAAGGAATAACGCAACTCCTGATATCCACCAAACAAGGCGCCGCTTTCTACAAAGAGGGAATCTTAAAGTATTTCTCTGTGAATTTAAAAGAGAAGCTTGGTCCATAATTTAAACCGAAGTTGGCAACTGATTTGCAGGTAAAAAGTTTGTCGGACGTCTCAATTTCTGATAGCTCATAAAAAACCTCAAAAGGGTACGAGTACAACTAAGAGCCGTAAAGAGGCTCAATACCACTCCAATACCTAAGGTCGCTGCAAAGCCCTTTACGAAACCTGTTCCCAAGGAGAAAAGAGCTATGCAACTAATAAGCGTGGTCAAATGTCCATCAATAATTGAAGAGAAAGCCTCTGAAAATCCAGTTTCTATAGAGCGAATCAATGTGTTACCTCTTCTCAACTCATCCTTAACTCGCTCAAAGATAAGGACATTGGCATCTACTGCCATACCAATGCTTAAAATAAATCCAGCTATACCAGGGAGAGTTAATGTGACTGGTAGCAAGGCATAGACTGCAAGGTTAAATAATGAGTAAAGGCTTAAAGCAATAACAGCCACAAAACCAGCCAATCGATATACAAGCAACATAAAAATTGCAACTAAAGCCAAACCTGAGAGTGCCGAAGTCAAACTTCTACGGATATTCGCGGCACCAAGGGTGGGCCCAATAGTACGGATTTCAAGAATTTTCACAGGCAAAGGTAATGACCCTCCGTCAAGCTTTACTTCTAAATCTCTTGCATCCTGAACAGTAAAGTCACCACTAATAGTTGCAGCTCCTCCAGTAATCCCAGCCGTTTTAAATTGCTCTCCAACCGATGCTTCACTTATCGCCCTACCATCAAGGACTATTCCTAGTAGACGGTTTGTGCCAGCTATTGACTTAGTTAGGTCTGCAAATTTTTCACCACCTTCACTATTAAAAGTTAGCGTCACTTCCCAACCAGATCCATTTTGTTCTTGCCTGCTACCGGCCTTAATTAAGTTCCCAGTAAAAGCAGCAGGTTCAAAAAGTTCAGCGATTTTGAGACGAGCTTTATCTACCAATTGTTCAAGTTTGTCTAATTCGCTACCAGAATTGGCACCAATATCAAGAGTTTTTTCAGCCAAAGATATTTGTTCACGATCTAATGAGCTCTTAAGAGATTTTGGATTGTCTCGATAACGCTTCAAGGTATTCTCTGTTTGTCTTTTAATTCGTTGCAGATTCCTAAGTTCACTTTGAGTCCCTGATTTCTGAGCCCTGAATTCGAGCAAAGCTGTACTTCCCAAAATTTCAGCCGCTCGGGAAGGATCCTGCTCCCCAGGGAGTTGAACAACTAACTTATTATTCCCAATAGTTTGAATTGTTGATTCAGAAACTCCTAACCCATTAACTCGAAGATCCATTACTGCTTTTACAGCCTCCAGTTGTTCACTATCAACGCTCGTAACTTCTCCAGCAGGCTGAACCTCAAGAGTTAACTGACTGCCCCCACGCAGGTCTAACCCTAACTGAAGTGGAAAATTTGCACACACTGCACCTGCTGCAAAAGCCATTGCAAGAATCAAAGCAAACCAGCCCTGTTGGCGTGCCATAAATTCAGAGTTCCTTGCGAATCATCTTCTGAGCAGTCTCAATTATTTGATGTGGTTGAATGATTGTTAGATTTTCAAGCTGTCCGTTATAAGGAGTAGGTATATCTTGACTTGATAATCGAACAGGTCTTGTATCAAGGTCATCAAAACATTGTTCGGTAATCAAGGAAATCAACTCGGCGCCAATTCCTCCTGTTTTCATACATTCCTCTACAACAATTACTCGATGAGTTTTCTTGATCGAACGCGCAATCGTTTGCATATCAAATGGTTTAAGGCTAATCAAGTCAATCAATTCAGCATCAATACCATCAGTTTTCAACTGCTCAAGAGCCTTTATACAATGATGTCTCATGCGTGAATAAGTAAGTATTGTCAAGTCCTCACCTTCATGGACTACATCAGCCTGATCTAAAGCACAAACATACTCACCTTTAGGAAGCTCCTCAATCAAGTTATAAAGGAGGACATGTTCAAAGAAAAGTACTGGATTGTTATCTCTTATTGCTGCCTTCATGAGACCCTTAGCATTAGTTGGAGTGCTGCAAGCCACAATCTTTATTCCTGGAACAGCATGAAAATAAGCTTCTAATCTTTGACTATGTTCTGCACCTAATTGACGTCCAACTCCTCCTGGCCCTCTAACAACGGTAGGGATAGTGAAATTACCGCCACTTGTATAACGCAACATCCCCATGTTGTTAGAAATTTGATTAAAGGCCAAGAGTAAGAACCCCATATTCATCCCCTCCACAATTGGGCGAAGACCCGTCATGGCTGCCCCCACAGCCATTCCAGTAAAACTATTCTCTGCAATTGGAGTGTCGAGAACCCTTAGTTCTCCATATTTTTCATAAAGGTCCTTTGTGACCTTGTAAGAGCCCCCATATTGACCAACGTCTTCTCCCATTACACAAACATGGGGGTCTCTCCCCATCTCCTCATCGATGGCTTCACGAAGGGCGTTAAAAAGAAGAGTACCTGCCACGGTTGTGTTGTGATGTCGGCAACGCCGGTTAATAAACCACGCTATCTCAGCCTGTGCCTTATCAACCGCCTGCTGCGAATGTGGACAAGAGCAATACTGATAACAGCATCCCTGGACTCAGTAGAAGAATCAATAAACCAAGATCATGAAGTGTCATCTCGATAACACCAAAAGCATTAGATAAAGATGGTCAGATCCTAATCATTGTCAATCGATTTGCCATCAAACAAACTCCTAATAAATACAAGAATCAGACCCAATCCAATGAAACCGAAGGTAAATGTGGCCAAAAAACAAATGCCTATAACTAATGTTTTGAATCCAGAAGCCACACTTTGTGCGATAGGTGAAGTGTACTCAGGGGAATGAAGGGCGAAGTAAATCACCACCTTTTGGCTTAAGCCAAGGGAGAGCCACGCAAATAAGCCACTAGTAATAGCCCCAGAGAAGAAGCTAAGTGGTCCTTTCTTTTGAGAAACCTCACGTTCTGAAGTTGACGCATCATCAACTTCAGAAAGCTCATTTTCGGAAGAACTCATGACTCGAATGTGACTCCTTGAGAAAGGAAAGAACAACACCAACTTTCCAAACCTGAGTCTTCTAATCTCACACGATTCTTTTCTAAAACTTCCTTGGCCTCCACATAGGTTGAATAAAGAGCGAAACAACTAGGCCCAGAACCACTCATCGCCACACCAAATGATCCTGGCAAAGCAGAAAGTAATTTCAAAGCATCCTGAACAGCTGGTATTTCAGGTTCTACTACTTGTTGAAGGTCATTATTCAGAGGAGGTGGATCTGAGATACTCAAAAACCTCAACCATGACTTCTCCCTAAGTTGTTGACGCCGCTGTTCAAATTCAAAATCAGATTTCAAATAACTACTCCCTTTAAGTTCCTTGCTCCGTCCATAAGCCCAAGGAGTTGAAATACTAACTGCTGGGTCTTTAACAAGAATCACTGCCATGGAAGAGCTTGAGATATTCAAAGGTTCCAATTTTTCGCCACGACCAAAACACAACTGAGTGCCACCATCTAAACAAAAAGGCATATCTGAACCAAGTTCCCCTGCTAAGTCCTTCAATTGCGGCTTCGTAAGATCAAGTCCCCATAGAGCATTCAATCCCATCAAAGCAGCTGCTCCATCACTAGAACCACCAGCAAGACCAGCCCCTATAGGAATATTCTTCTGAAGATGGATAGTCGCCCCAAGATGATTATTTCCAAAGCGATCGCGTAGCAATTTTGCAGCTTTAATAATCAAGTTTTCGTTGCCTGCACTTAAGCTTGGGTCATCAACAGTCAGGGTGATTAAACCCTCTTTGTTACTAGTGATCTCAAGATAATCAGCGAGATCGATACTTTGCATCACCATGGCCAATTCGTGAAAACCATCAGTTCTTAGTCCAAGCACTTCTAAATGAAGATTGATCTTTGCTGGAGCATTAACTTTTATCGGATGACTTGCCTTCATAAAACCACTGGAAATTCTCATAATTTTTCGCCAACTTTTTGGCAATAATTAAAGTTCTTTGCCATCTTCAACCATTCGCCAGGAGACAACTCCTGTGGCCGTTGATTTAGGCTAATCCCTGCCTCTTTTGCCGATGCTTCTAACTCACTCAATGAACCTAACCTTCCAAGAGAATTGCGTAACATCTTCCTTCTAGAGGAAAAAGCCTTACAAAGAAGAGCATCTACACGAAGTGCTAACTCTTCATTTAAACGCTGCTCAGAATTAACAGGTTCGATAGCAATTACCTGAGATTGCACCTTAGGTGGAGGTTGAAAACAACTCGGTGGAACTTGGCAAACACTTCTGCATTTTGCCAATAACTGTAATCTCACACTCAAGGCACTGAAACTACTCTGACCTGGCCTCGCAAGGATTCGATCTGCGACTTCCTTTTGCAAGAGCAGTACTAACAACTTATATGTCGTTTCAATAGGTCGACCCAAACGACCGAGCAATCGTTCAAGTAGTGGGCCAGTGATGTTATAGGGGATATTTGCGACAACTTTGTTAGCAGGAATGCCATCAGGAGGAATTAATGGAACTGTAAGGACATCTCCCTCCTGAAGAGTGAAGCGAGATTGGCTCCTAAAACGCTGATTCAATCCAACTACTAGATCCTTATCCAACTCAATGGCATGAACTGCTGCAACTCTCGAAGCAAGTAGGCGTTCAGTGAGTACTCCACGGCCTGGACCGACCTCTAAGACACGATCTTCAGGCTTAAGTTCTGACGCCTCAACAATCATCTCCAACACAGATGAATCTTTGAGCCAATGTTGACCAAAACGCTTACGCGCAGTGTGTCCTAAGAAAGACATGGCCTAGTTAAACTATTTACACACATAGACTGAAAGTCACAAAGCCCTCGTCCTAATGCGTTTTCACAGGAATCAACAATAATTCATCAATCAATTTCAGGGCTCGAACACTACCTGCATTATTACTAAACCCAAAAACCATTACTTCCAAAAAATGAAAGCTCTTAGCTGCTAAAAGTTGAATCATTGCCACTAATGTTGATACAAACTATCTTTCTGATGCTCCATTAAATCCCATTCAATATCTCACAGTCATTGCTTCTCATTCATCATCCTTTAAAAAGCAGATCTAAGGTTTAACAATTAATCCCCTAATTACTATGCGTGCCCGCCTACTGGCCCTGGCCGCTGTCACCATTCTCTTCCTGTTTTCTGTCCAGCCAGGCTTTACCGCTATGGATCAGAGCAACCAGAACACTGATTCCAAAAGCGATCTTGGTTTGCCCTCTGCACTCACTGAGGACGACAGTTTCAACGATCTACCCTTTGAGCAATTACGACAAGCTTTAAGGGAAGAGGTCGAGTATGGTCCTCAAAAAGGCATTAGCCCCCGCTCTTTTAAAAGATATAACCTACTAATCCGATGACCTTTGACCGTCACAGCCTTGAACAGCTTCGAGCCCTGGGCAGAACGCTTCCGCAAAAATTACCAAAGCCAAGCATTTCTCAGAAAAAAGAACTCCAAGGGAAAAACAAACGCCACCCCATAGAAATAGAAAAGGACCCC
>QCRS01000021.1 GCA_003211755.1 Prochlorococcus sp. AG-463-F15
CCTCAATTAGAAATCAATACCCCTAATCCCCCTCCCCCTACAGGAGCATTCAGCGACTTTCTAATGGCTGGGAACTGATCATTACTTTTCCATCAGAACACCCTTATCGATATTTGAGAAGCACTATTTAACCGGTTTTTAGAGTCGTAGATGGTGCTCATCAATGCAGCTTTTGGCTGAGGTGAAATATTTGGGGAATTTGAGCTATTCGAACAGCCATTGAGGATAAAGTATTGGCCGGGATTCCTTTCAAGAATTACAATCATTAAGTAACGGGGCGTGGCGCAGCTTGGTAGCGCGGGTGCTTTGGGAGCACTAGGTCGCAGGTTCGAATCCTGTCGCCCCGACTAGGTTTTGCAGTGGATCTCAAGGGTGGCTAAATTTGACCACTGTGTTTAGTGGTCAAAAAGTGGTCAAACTGTATTGAAATCACTGGCCTTTGCTCTGGTCAATGACAGGCTGAAGCGTTTCTATC
Organism: Prochlorococcus sp. AG-463-F15; assembly: GCA_003211755.1. Classification (GTDB taxonomy): domain Bacteria; phylum Cyanobacteriota; class Cyanobacteriia; order PCC-6307; family Cyanobiaceae; genus AG-363-K07. The sequence continues at coordinate 476 of QCRS01000021.1, forward strand.
CATTGCACTCCTTAACGGCCGCTACGAATGATCCTGTTTGAACCCCAACCTTCTCCATGCAATAGATCTCTGCAGAAGTTTTAATCGCCACTGGCACTTGAGTGAGTGCCAAAACAATTAAGGCAAATCCAGTGCCAGGGGCATGGATATTTAATTTCAAACCTTTGAGCCAATTGGTCCTTGGCATAGCAGAAAACCTCTAAAATTCTGAAGTCGGAAGCGATGTCTTTGAGACACCACCGACACTAATCAGTTTTTCTTTAATTCAATGAACATCACATGCTTTTTTGCATGGGTGCTTGTTCTGCTGTTACTGCCACACTTTATTTTGTGGTGGGCTTGTGAAAGTAGACATACTCGCATCCAAAAACTCCGTAAATGGGGCTATACCTGGCAACAAATTGCTAGTCGCTACAACTGTTCAGTCACTACAGCTAGGAGGTGGTCTATTGCACCATGAAAACTAAAAAATTTAATTTGACGATCGTTGATTCATGATGTTTTGAACCTCATCTAGCTGTATGGAATTAAGTATGAAAATTTCTGACCCCTGGTACCGAAATTGATCATATAAAGAATGAAGTTCTTTCTCTAGCTCTAAATATTTTTCACAGCGCACAGCATGAACTAAATCATTGCTCTTGTCAGCCGCTTTAAGCTCTTTCATTCGACGAAGTAAATTTGCAGTTTGTCCGATTTTGTGACGGTCCTTACTCTTAATTAGATAGCCCCATAGATTTTTATGTAATTGTCAATTAGAACATAATCAGAGCCTAGATGGGCAAAAACAATTGAATGCTCTGAGTGGCTTTAGAGGGGCTTTAGTCGGAAGCCCCTCGCAAAACTTCCTCAGGAGGTCTGTAATGAACTATCAAGAAGGACTCAACTTAATTGAATCTATTCTTCCAATCGCGGTGGGAATGTCTCTAGTCGGATTGGCTTTTATTGGTATTCGTGAGTTTTGGCATGAATTTGCAGTTGCATGCAAAGGAGGTTTCCAATGAAGTTAACTACACCATTCTCTATTCTCAAAGATGTATTAAAGAACAAGTCTCCAGAGATAATATCTCCGGACAAAATATCTTGTTCTGTTGATAACAAAGAAGTTCCAGTCAAGGAATGTGGATTCGAACTAGAAGTTGAGAAGAATTTATCTGATTTAGATTTTTGGCATGAAGAGTGCGAAGGTCATCCAAATAATTCATATTGCAAAGTTTACGATGATTGATTTCAGAGTTTTTACAAAAAAATAATCACTCTTTTGTCTGCAAGAGCTTTTATTTATTTGGTGATGACGTCTCCTAATGCAGATGCAACCCTGCACAAATATTTAATAGATCCAATTAAGAACAAAATGGGTCCTTTCTAAGGGTTCCGATGTGGGTCATCCGAAGGCTCAGGATTTGACTAGTCCTTAATTGCTCAATTTGGAGACATTACTGTCTCTAACTCTCTGATGGGATTACTGGGTCGCCATTGAATAATTCCCATGATGTGATTATCGAGAGACTCCTTCCCTCTGGGCTGTAGATCGAGGTAGTTCTTGCCAGCAATCTCAACGATATAGTCGTTCAACCAACCATCACGCTTGAGTTTGTAGAGCTGTGACCTGCTTTTATATCCCATTAGTTTTGCAGCTTCTGAGAAGGTCGCTAAAGGCATCTTTTAACGCTTTTGTTAAGTGAGTTAACCTCGCTAGAAGTCTTCTAAAGACTGGGTTATTGGGAATATAGTAACTAGCTTTTTTGTTAACTGTCTCCAACCTTGAAAACTGGTGCTAGCGAATAAGCGAGATTCGAATACCCCTCTTGAACAAAGCTCTACGAAGGACCCATAACCAGCTCTATTGTCTCTATCGCTTCTGAAAAATGACAGACAGGTTATTGGCAGGCATTTCAAACACATCATGGTTCTCAAATCCGTTCTTTATTCCTACTTCACTGACCACATCTAAATCCCGAACACCCCAAGTTGGGTTTTGTACCTTTAGTGACTGGTCAAATCGCGCATTGCTTTCACTAGTGTGTTCACCATTCCTTTTGAAAGGTCCATATAACATCAACCATTGATCCTTCTCTAGGAGGGTCCCAGATTTTTCAAACAACGCCTGTGTACAACCCCATGGAGATATGTGGATCATATTGATACAGACGATGGCTTTAAGAGACGATCGAAATTCGTGAGTCAGGGGCCAAGGTCTTTTTTGAACATCCAGATCTAATGGTTGAGGCATCTTGGCCATTAATCCTTGATGCTTAATCCAAGCGCTAATACTTTTTCTATAGGAGGGATCCGGATCACTTGTTTGCCAATGAATGTTGGGAAAGCGTTCTTGAAATGTCACTCCATGCTCTCCACTACCACTAGCTATTTCTAGAACAAATCCATTTGAAGGAAGGATTTTCGAAAGGACCTCACCTATGGAGCCTCTGTTTCGTTCAGTTGCCGGGAAAAAGAGTCTTTCGTCCATTGGTGCATCTAGTAAGAATCAGTTAAGCCTTATGTCCTAACTAAGCATTCAGCTTCTCTAGAAGTAAACCCCAACCAAGTTCAGAAGCCTTGGCATTAAAACTCGCACGTTGTTCACACATAAATCCGTGATCGGCAGACTTAACTTCGATATAGGTCATTCGGCTCCCTTCTGGATCTTCTTTCCTCAAGGCTTCTTGTATTGAGGTTCGATCAGATAGGGGAATTAGAGAATCAGAGGTGCCACATAAACAAGTCAATTCTCCGGAAACAGTTGGGAGTAATTCCAAGCTGGGCGAACCACCACCAGGCCGACTGATACTCACGCCTGCACCATAAAAGTCAAAAGTGGAGCTGACTGTTGGGAGTGTTGAAGTAATCAGTGCAGCATGACCACCAAAACAAAATCCAACGACCGTGATCTTTGATTGTTGGTTTTGCTGTTTTAACCAAGCAATAGCTGCAGAAGCATCGGCAAGAATCTGCTCAGTCGTAGTGAGTTCTTTGTGTCGTCGGCCCTCTACTAAATCTGCTTCGCTATAACCAAGCTCCAACTCTGGAGCTGTTCGAGCAAAGAGTGGCATTGCCAATGCAGCGAACCCATAATCAGCCAGTCGATCAACAACACTTCTTACCCAGCTGTTAACACCAAAAACCTCTGGGAGAACAAGGACTATATGGTTACTGTTTTGGTCAGGGTTATTCCACCAACAACGCAATGGAACTGAACCTTCTTCAACAACAATCCAATTGCCTGACATATGTCATAAAAAAGGATGGGCATCACTACATAGGGTATGTAGTGATGCTTTTAATTAGATACGCCGTATTGAAATGAATAGTGCTAGTAAATCTCTGCGATTCTTAGTTCCTTTGGTTTTAATTGGAATCGCGTGGGTTCAGGAGCTAATTGATCAGGTCTGGTTTGGTGGGAATTGGAACCTTCTAATGGGAGGGGGATATCCATGGTGGGGACTTTTTACTGCCCCTTTCAGTCACAGCGGATTTAGTCATTTGCTCTCAAACACATTTTTGTTTCTCCCTTTGAGTTGGCTCGTCCTTTCAAAAGGACTACGTGATTACATCTCCGTCTGGGCATGTGTTTTGTTTGTCGAAATATTCCAAGTGTTCTTTTGGGCTACTCCAGCACATGGGATTTCAGGAGTGGTGTTTGGCCTACTTGGATACTTGTTGATTATTGGCTTTCTCGAAAAACGTTTTCTTGCAATTGCCCTGACCGTGATTTGTTTTGGACTGTATGGCCATTTCCTTCCATCTTTGCTGCCATGGAATGTGCCCCAAGGTATTAGCTGGATAGGACATTTCAGTGGCTTTATAGGTGGACTATTAGGGGCTTTGGGTATTTATAGAGAACCTGAAAAGGTTTAGTACGCATCTGGATTCTTTCTTTTGAAATTTCTCGCCTGGCTATGGCAACTATCAGGCGACCAGCGATTTCTTATCGCTTCCATGAAGTCGTAAATAAATTCGTCAGGGCATTCAAGTTCCTCTTGTAATTCGTTGAGTTCATCAATGAAGAACTCAGAAACACGAGAAATAGGTCCAGTATTTTGTTCTTCTGTTGGCTTCCACTGCTCACTCATTTGGATGGTTTCTTTAGAGCGCACATTTCTGCCATCTTGCCAGTTAAAGCAAAGTATCCAATAGCCCCAACAAACAATCCAAAAGCAATCAGATTGGGAACAATCCCTCCAATAATCTGTGCCTCCCCAAAACCTAGGAAGGTAATCACAACAAACACTCTCGCCCAGTTATCAGCAAAAATCATTGTCATCTGACTTCTAGAAAACTTTAAACGGATATCTATTTATTAGTCCCTGAGAGTTTTCAGGTCAAAGCTTTGCATCTTCGTCCTATCCGAAGCTGGATTTGAAAATCTGAGGTAAAAACTGTTTAGCACTGTTAGCCAAATTCTCATGACTGATCTAGAGAGAAACATCGATGACGACTCCTACGACGAGATTGAAGAAGATCTCAGAAAACGTGACCCAGACGAAGAAGATCGTGCTTACTTTCCTCCAGAAGAATCAAAGCCACCGCATTATTGAAGGGACATGAAACCGCAGTTCCTCTTCCTTCTTCTCTTACTAGTACTGGGCTCTCCTACTTTAGCCCTGCCGAATGTCATCATCCAAAGCTGCTACGACGGTGATACCTGCACAACCAATTCTGGAGAGAAGATCAGGTTGGCTTGTATTGATACCTCAGAACTTCGTGGCAGCAGGGCCGATCCAATCCCAGCCAAAGCAGCGAGGGACTTTCTCAATGGTTTAGTTGCTGGAGAAGAGGTTGCTATTAGACGGATTACTAAAGATAGGTATGGCAGGACTGTTGCTGAGATCTCAGTGGATGACGTGAATATCCAACAACGACTGGTTGAAAAGGGATTGGCTCGTGTCTACAAAAGGTATGCAGATCAATGCTCTTGGAGTCGATGAGTGGCTTTGGCAACCGAATGACAGGAGGTGGTTCAATTCTTGCGGCGAAATCAACCTTTTTACCTTTAGCGCATGGGTATTGCGGATATATGTTTTCTTGTCTGATATCCAAAAGTTGTAATAGATCTGGAACAACTAGCCCTACAGCTTCCGGCATTCGTACAGCAAACGAGGGCATCAGGTCTACAAGCTTTCTGATACGGAGATGGCTGCATTTATGGGTTATAACCGTTCAAGTGCATAACGCTGCATATGCCCAATGGAGTAGTGAATCAATGTTGGAAGTACCAATGGAGCGCGGTATTCGATATAGAGATCTCACCTCCTCGTAAGGGTGCATTGTTGCAGAATCGCTTAGAAAGAAAGCAGAAAAAAGAAAGCAGCTGCCAACTAGCTAAAAAGCACAGCTAGGCATAAAGAAGATACTTATATAACAAGTGACTCAGTCAAAAGTTCGCAAGTCTTGGAGCCAGGTATTGCTTGAGGGATTTGAAAACTGTGGACGCCTTCTGAACTATCGCTTGCCTCGACAGGTCTAATTCCTTTAGGCAGGGCTACCTGCATAAGCAGGTTCATAAACAGGTGAACCCAATCCACCACCGTCTTGATCATCGTCATCTTCTTCAAAGAAGCTGCTGACTAGCCAGATAGCACCTAGAGCCAGAACAGAAGAAAAGCTGATTGCGACTAGCTCTAAGCCCACTGTCTAAAAATTAAATTCCAGTGAGCTTAATGGATTTCTCGTTAATTGGAAGAGTCGGAATTCTCTACTTTTTCAGTGGATGCTTCCTGGTTGGCACCTTTCTTGGAAAACGGACAATCACCACCACCCCAAGCCAAAGCTGGACCTGCACTAACTGATAAAGCTAAAACCAATGGAAGAACTGCTTTCACTGTGATGCCAAAAATTTCAGGCAAACTAATGAGTTTTTTCTTGTGTTGACAACCCAGATATCTACGAGTAGAACAATCGTACTACTTTAAAGCTCATGGCTTCATCCTCTTCCCCCTATGCAGTCTTCAAGGCTGATGACTGGATGATTCCAGCGGCTCCTATTGGATTAGGTCAATGCGTAAGAGTGAGGCCAAGAAAGCGATTCCAGGCAAACGCTTCAACGAAGAATCCGAATGGGACTATCTCGACCAAGGAGTGCTCAAAAAATCTCGTTCAGCTTGCGTTTGCATAACGTGCCAACACTTCAACTATTGCTGCGACAAACATTGCCGAACTCTTCTGACTTGCCACATCCAAGAAAGGTTGATTCCTCACGGCGAACACCTGACATCAAGATGTCCCTTATGGCAGCAGCGACGAGAGAAAGAGATTGGATGGTGTCCCGAGGCTGCTTAGCTTCAATCCAGTTTCCTTGCGTCTAAGTGGTCTTTGTATCTCAATAGAGCATGATGCTCTTTAAGAATTTTTTTGTTGCTATGCGCACCAAAGAAACTCCATTACTATGTATTTAACTTTGTAGATCTATTCTTTTTCATTGATTAACTGATGCAGAGAAGTCAACTCAATATAAGTATTAATCCAGAACTTTTAAAAAGAATCAAAGAGTTAGCAAGGAAATCCGGGAAATCTATCACTAGTTATGTCACTGATTGTTGTGCTAATCAAGTAGAAAACTTCTCCAGCCAATCAACAGATTCTCGCTTAAACACAATTGAAGAAAGATTGGAGTCTATAGAAAAGACTCTTGAATTATTAGTTCCTGGGAATCAAAAGATAACTCCATTTACGCCTGAAGAAGCTATTAGATGCAATGATTTTATTAAAGCTCTGTTTGAACATGAGGCGAAAAAGAAGAAATATAAATCAATCAAAAATGCATGGAATGATCTAATTAGACATATCGAATGTTTTGATCAATGGAATGATAGATACACCTTTAGATTAAAAGAGTCTCTTTTTATCGAGCATGGAGATCCTTTAAGTCATAATGAAATGAATTTACTAACAAAAGGGAAAGAATGCCCCTGTCCAATTCGAACGGGCTTAATTAATTGGATAAATAATGCAGATCCAGGAAAATGTTGTTGCTTAGATAAAAGTTTCCCATCACAGCAAACTATCTGCGAGAAAGGCTCAAACTTAGTTGATGATATTTATACTTAGCAAGAGTTTGTTCATACCAAGAACGCTAATTCAATGAAAATCTAAATGATTATTGTGTAGTTCCATGGGTAGCACATGGCATCCATAGATTGCCCATCTTGTGAACACCTAAACATCCAAATTTCTTAGCCTCTGCTTCTGCCCTGGCTCTTGTGGGGTAAGCATAGATGTTCTTTGAAGAGAGACCTGAATTTTCAAGGGTTTGTTGAAGAGCTGCACCTTCTGGACTCCATACCTTGAGCCCCATCGTTGTTATCCCTGCAGAAAAAATACCCATTCCAACTATTGAGGCATTCACAACTCCCATTGCTACTACTCCAAGAGAGACCACACCCATTGGAACGATTCCGATCGAGACAATCCCCATGGGAACTATCCCAATCGAAATGAATCCAAGCGGAGCAATCCCAAATGCAATTTTTTTTGGTTTACTTCCGCAATGACTAGGATCTTCTGATTTTTGTTGATCAGAATTATTAGAACTTGCCATGTTCAAATGCCTTAGTGGTTGTGATGATGCCCGTGGCCACCATGGTTTTTATGCTCTTCATGAGTTTTATGACTCTTACAAGGCATCCACTGATCTCCCATTTTGTGAGCGCCAGTGCAGTTGAAATCTTTTGCGGCCGCTTCTGCTTCCGCCTTGGTATTGAAAAGAGCAGTAGCACCATTTTGCTCCGATTCAGTTGAACAAGCTATTAATGAGAATGAGAGGCCTGCAATAAATGCTGAAAGGATGAATTTGAAGCTTTTCAAAGTTTGAATCTTTTCTAGTTTTTCTAGTTTTTATATTAAACATCAGCTCGGTTTTGTCGCCACTGATCTTGATATTTTCGATGAGCACTTAGAGATGTTTTAAGACTGCGCTTCATTTGCGAAGTCCAAATACGGTCTCGCAGAACCCCCGTAGACGCATTGGGCGAAGATTTGCCCTGAAACTCGCGGATAGAAGAAATCAAGTCTTCTAATCAAGATTACTTGATTATATCAAGAACTTCTGATTAGAGTAATATGTGCCGATACCTTAATGGCTCTCATGACCTTCTCAAAGAAGGCTCTTTTGCTCGCGTCCACCCTTGTTCTTGGAGCAGGCATAACTGCCTGTGACTCATCGGGTACGTCCTCAAAAATCAGCGGGGCGGGTGCAACCTTCCCAGCGAAGATTTATACCCGTTGGTTCTCTGACCTCGCGAAATCAGGTGGTCCAAAAGTGAACTACCAAGCAGTGGGGTCAGGATCTGGGCGCAAAGCTTTTATTGATCAATCTGTGGATTTTGGTGCATCGGATGATCCAATGAAAGCCAAGGATATTGCCAAAGTCACTCGTGGCTTGGTTCAAATTCCTATGGTTGGAGGAACGATTGCCTTTGGTTATAACAATCCAGATTGCGATCTCAAGCTGAGCCAGAAGCAAGCTGTACAGGTTGCTATGGGCAAGATTCAAGACTGGAGTGAATTGAACTGCCCTGCAGGGAAACTCCTCTGGGTTCATCGTTCAGATGGCTCTGGTACGACTAAGGCCTTTACTAATTCGATGCAGGCTTTCTCTAGAGAATGGACATTAGGAACAGGGAAATCGGTTGCCTGGCCCGCAGGAGTTGGAGGTAAAGGTAATGCCGGAGTCGCTGGAATTATTAAGCAGACACCAGGTGCCATTGGCTACCTCAACCAGTCCTACATAAGAGGAAATGTCAAAGCAGCCGCTCTACAAAATCTTTCAGGTGAATTCTTAAAACCAAGTACTAAGGCAGGTGCCACTGCTCTTAATGGAATCAGACTGGATCAAAATCTGGCTGGCACAAATCCAAATCCAACAGCTCGTGGTGCTTATCCGATTGCAACGCTGACTTGGATACTGGCGTATGAAACTGGCAACGGCTCTAAAACAATAGCCGTTAAAGACGCGTTGAATTACCTATTGAGTGATGAAGCTCAAGAGAAAGCTCCTAGGCTAGGATTTGTCCCACTTAAAGGTGACATCCTTAACAAATCTCGTTTGGCTGTTGAGAGAATCAGCGAATAATAAAAACGATTGATAGAGCGTCAAAAAGGGGGCATTGCCCCCTTTTTTTGTTACCAAGTGATTCAAACCCGCCCCATAACAGGCAAACGTTGACTGATTATCCAGGAACAAAAGACAAATAATGACGAGCACCATAAGCAAATTTGAATACCTTGATCGGCATTCTCTCCAAGCACGAATAGAGCTCCTGAAAGCAATGTTCCAAGAAGCCTGCCAGCTGCATTCGCCATGTAATAGAAACCAACATTCAGGCTTACATTTTCTGCATCTGTATAAGCCAATACCATGTAGGAATGGATAGATGAGTTCATTGCAAAAACCACTCCAAAAGCAATTAAGCCAGCGGTAATAGCAATGCCTGGATCACTCTGCCTCCACAACGCAATAGCGATGAGTCCAGGAATCGCAGTAAGAACAGCACTCCAAAACTTAACTGTGGAAACTCCTGGGCTGGATTTCTTGCCCCAGACATTCCTTAAAGTGGGCGCTAAAGCCTGCACAAAGCCGTAACCAATCACCCATAGTCCTAGAAAAGCTCCAATCTCTGAAAAGTTCCAGTTAAGAGATGTCTCTAGAAAAACAGGTAATGCAACGACAAACCACACATCTCTAGCTCCAAAGAGAAAAAAACGTGCCATAGAAAGTGCGTTGATCCCTTTGGATTTTGAAAATAGATCTTTAAACATCGGCTTCTCCTTCATACGCCCCATATCACCAGGCAAGACCAGAGTCAAAACAAAAGACAGAGCCAGGCCAAATGCCATTAGCTCAACGGCCTTATTGAAACCAAAACTAATCAGCAAAACTCCACCCAGAAAAAATCCCACACCCTTGAGAGCATTTTTGGAACCTGTTAGAACCGCAACCCATTTAAATAATTGCTTTTTACCTTTCTGTTCTTCTTCCGGCGTTTCAGGAACAACTGTTTTGATTGCACTCTTTGCACTCATTTTGTTGAGGTCTTTGGCGATGCCACTGATTGCTTGCGCAACCATGACATAACTAACGCTTAACAACTTTGGCCAACTAGCAGCAACAGGAACCAACATCAGTAGAGCACCTATCTGCAGAAGAGTTCCTGCCCATAGGGTTAGTCGTAAGCCATAGCGAGCACCAATCCAGCCGCCATACAAATTGGTAATAATGCCAAAGAACTCATAGAAGAGAAAAAGAAAAGCAATTTCTAAAGCTGTATATCCAAGCTGATGGAAATGAAAGACCACCAACATACGCAGAGCGCCATCAGTAAGAGTGAACGCCCAATAGTTGGCTGTGACGATCCCGTATTGCTGCAGAGACGACAATTTCATTTGGTTATCTTTTAACCTTTGCTATCTAGATTCACGACATAAGAAGTCAGGTCTGCCATACGACAGCTGTAACCCCATTCATTGTCATACCAGGCAAAAACTTTTAATTGATTCCCATCTATAACCATTGTGGACAAAGCATCAATAATTGAACTGCGTGAATCATTGACGTAGTCAATAGAGACTAAGGGTCTCTCTTCATAACCAAGAATGCCTTTTAAGTCTCCTTCCGCTGCACGTTGAAAAGCGTCATTAACCTCTTGAGCTGAGACCTTTCTCTCAAGTTCGAAAACGGCATCAGTCAGAGAGGCATTCAACAGTGGAACACGTACAGCATGTCCATTCAATTTGCCTTGAAGCTCTGGAAAAATCATGCCTATTGCCTTCGCCGAACCAGTCGTAGTAGGAATAAGACTTTGAATGCTGCTACGGGCTCGTCTTAGATCACTTTTAAATGAGTCAATTGGCACTTGTGTATTCGTGATGTCATGAAGTGTGGTAATGGCTCCATGGATAATGCCAAAACTTTCATTGACGACTTTGACAACTGGTGCCAAGCAATTGGTTGTACACGATGCAGCTGTAACTAGTCGATGAATCTTAGGGTCGTAAAGATTATGGTTGATTCCGTAGACGATATTTAGAGCTTCTGACCCTGCCACTTCACCTGTCACGGGACAAGCCACAACAACTCTTTTAATGCCACACTGATCAAAGTAAGGGTTTAATAGGTCTGGTGTTTTTATCTTTCCACTGCATTCCAGAACAAAGTCAACACCCGCTTGTTCCCATGGAACATTAGTTGGATCACTCTCTTGCGAGTAGCTAAGAAATTGACCATCAATCTTGATCCCTTTTAAGCCGGAATCAATGTGCTGGTCCCAACGACCATGAACGGAGTCAAATTCCAGTAGATGAGCTGCTGTTGGAGTATCTCCTGCTGGGTCATTGATATGAACGAGTTCAATATGGGAGCGACCCCATAAGGCACGAAAAACTAAGCGACCAATCCGACCAAAACCATTAATACCAATGCGCATTGAACCAACTAGCAGTAAAAAAAGAACGCTCTGGGCTTAAAAGAAAAGCCATATCAGGACATATCAATTCATTTTGATGTATCAACCCTGCTTGATGCAAGCTATTGTGTGATTGCTTCAAAAATTGATGGCAAAAACCTTTGTAGATCATTTGGATTCATGGGAGCAGTAATTGCTGAAAAAAATGTGCTTGCGGCAAGTCAAGCAAGTGGGCTTCTCAAGGCCTTAGCCGATCCTCTTCGAATGGAAGTCATTGAATCTTTATCAGAAGGAGAGTGTTGTGTTTGTGATCTGATGGAAAAGACAGGTCTTGCACAATCACGCCTTTCATTTCATCTCAAAGTTCTTAAGGACTCTGGATTAATTACAGACCGTCAAAGCGGTCGTTGGGTGTACTACAAATTGGATCTAGAAGCGTTGCAATTATTAGAAGATTGGATAGCTGATCTGAAAAAGAGTTGTAAGAATGCGGCTAAGCCTTGTTCTTAATCCGTACTTATAGGATCTGATTTTAATGATTGATCAACTCTTTAAAATATCAACAACATTGTCTTCTTCAAGGCATTAATTGGTGTTCTTGTTTCCCTCGCTAATGAACGATACCCCAATCAGTAAAACCGTTCATATTGATAAGTAAATTTACCAAATAGGAGCAATATGTCTCAGTGAATCAGAAGATTCTAGACAAACTTCTATATCGATGATGGCAAAGACTGCTTGGCAAGCACTTGCAGCGGCACAGTTTTTCGTGTTGGGATCTAAGGCGATTTGTAGTAGACGTTCTGCTACAGCAGGAGCACTCGCTATCAATACAGAGTGACTTTGATCGAGGTGGTCTTTAGTTTGCTCTTCGAGGAATTGCAAACTATCCGGATGTGACCTGACGTATCTCCTTAAGGTGCGATAGTCCATAGCCACTGCAGCAGCAGCATCTTTCCAAGACGCACCACCACTTCTGAGAGTTAACGCCCTTTGAACTTGGGGTAGTAATGGGATTACTTCTATCGGTGGACGACCTCTACTCTCGCATTTTCCATGGCTTGTAATTGTCATCGATTCGTAGACCTAGGAATACTGTCAGGAGGCTCAATATGACCGCTAATCATAAGCTGAGACTTGAAATCTTGCCGGGTGTAGCACACTAGAAATTGTTGACGAGGGTGGTGAGCTATAGCTACAGGTTCCCTGGACGCTGATCACAATCCCAACAATCTCCTACCCCTCCCCCCTTTTTAGGAAGACAGCTAAAACCACTGCTATAACTTTCGCTTGATCAAATAAGCCGCTATTCCAATTAAAACCAACGTATCTACAACTGAAATTCCAATAATCCAGGATGTGCTCATTTGAGTGACTCGTGCATCTTCATGCTCGTCTTACTGGTTCATACACATGGGCTTGCTGTTCTGTCATGCACTCAGTTGGATAACTGATGACGTTTTTGGCTGTGACGCCAGTACCGATTGCAACTACTGCAATAACAGCAATCACCTTGGCTCTTTCGCTGTTGAGTAAACCATCCAGCATGCTGATCTTTTCTCCTCTAAAGGGCTGAATTTGCCCCTATTAAAGGGCCGAAACGGCATTATTGGGTCGCTCCATCTACATTCCTTTAAAAGAGCTGACAACTTATTTATTACTCCCTATGTCCTCAGAAAAATGGGTCCCCTCGGAAGAAGAAAAAGAGGTTATGCAGGCTGTATGGATGCAAGTGATGGGTGCCTGTAAAAAGCTCAAAGAAGAAACCAGAGCAACTGATGAGCACATCAGAAAAATGCTCCAGGAAATGTCAGACCGTCACTTCTCCTGAGATTGATTTGGATAGTCCTTGATCTTTTGCTCTAATTCCTTTCCCTCAATAGACGGCACCAAAGCATCCAATATCTTCCTGGCAACCTTCATGCGTGCCTTGTTCAATCCGTTCCAAATGAGCTTTAAAGGGTTAATCATTTCTCAATCTTGATTTGGGCTTTCTCTACGCGTAGAAGCATTTCTTTAACCGCATAAGCAGCAACACCAAAGATCACAATCACACCAATGGCTTGAATGAAGTCGATGTAGGTAGCAGTTAAATGGTTCATTGAATTAATCCTGATCAAGACATTGAGATCCTGGACTCTCCTTTCTAGTTTTAGAACCAACAGCAGTCATGTTTGGCTAATGCAATGAAAAGGCACCCTATTAAGCTAGGAGGGTTGAATCAGCAATTCCATGTTGCCTGAAGAGAACAATCAGCCTCTTCACCTCTACTGGAAAGAGAAGGTTATTGTAAAGCGAGAAAGTATTAGTAAAGCTAAGCATCATATAAAGGCTCAAAAACTGAGGCACGAATATACAAATTATGATCAATTAATTAAGTCTATTGAATTACAAAGAATAGAGCCATTAGAGCGAAGTAGAAGAATTGCAATCATTAAATATGAATGCACATCGCAAGCCTTGCAGTGTGTCAATGGGTTCATAAGAGATCAATTAATCGAAGCAAAGAAAGCATCTGCAAAGTCTGAAGCCGACGTTATTAGACGTGATGGAATTATTGCGGCCATTCAAAAGCTTCTATGGGGAAACGAAAAAGAGATTAAAAACCTCAAAGACAAGCTTCACGAGCAGGACATTGAAATCAGGTCCTTAAAAGAAAAGCTAGAGCAACAAAATACAGAAGATGAGTACCTAGCGGAAATTAAAAGCTTGCAAAACAAATTGGAAGATGAGCAAAGACATCGCCTTCGATTAGCTAAAAATAACCAAAGACTTGGTGGGAAGGTCTCCTCCTATAAACAAATCAAAGCCCAGCTTGAGGAGTTCCGTGATTTATATGGCTCAAAAAAGGCGAAGGATACTCCTCTATTTCAAGAGTTGGAAAACACAAAGCGTGAACTCATGAATCGAGAGCGACTACTTAGTGAATACAAAGTGCTCAAAAGAAAGCTCTCAGAAGACATTCAAACGCTTCAAAAGCAAGTTCAAGCACTTCAAAAGGAACTTTTAAAAAAAAATGGGTAAGAAGAAATCTAAGCAGCAAAAAGTCGTTCTTTCAAAGAAGCAAAAGTTTTCAGAACTCAAAGAGGATGTCTACAAATTGGCAGGGGTTACTAATACTAAAAAGCTAAAGACCATTCATAAAGAGTTTGCTTTATATGATTTTCGACGTAGAGAAAGTTGGCAGTATGCCCTTGACTCTCTAAAAGTATTTGAAGAATGGCGCTCAAATCCTCCAGAGAAGTACAAGGCAATCTTCAAAGAAATCGACGAGGCCTCTAAAGAGCATCAGGCCCATGTCGCCAGTGCAAAGAAAGTCTTCGAAGGTTTAGAAGACAGTGTTGAAGAACTCGATAAATTGACCAAAGAGGCCCTAGAAAATGCCAAAGCTTTGAAAGAAGAAACTCTTGTTTCTATACCTATCTCATTTCCCAATGACGACGAAACAAATTAAATGACCATTCACTACTGAAAATTGGCAATATGAATACTAAGAAGTTCCTTTTAACCCAAAGACATTTCGACCAAGCTGTCGCAAAACTCGATAGCAGCGAGCATCAGAAGTGGATCAAGACTTATTTTCCCTTTCAAGAAATTGAATTAGAGCTACCACCAAGAGAATCGATCGAATTTAGTGCACGCAAATGGATTGATCCTATTTGGAAACAATATGAGGAGGCCTGCAATAGGATTCATGAAAGACCTGTTTTAGATCCATTCCGACTTGGTTTTTCTAAGTTTGTTGGTGGACCTGACTTTGATCTTTTAGACCATCTAGAAGCACTAATCAAGCAAGAACTTCCCTTCGTCAAACGACAAGGAGCTATAGGGAAGAAGCCTCTAGCTCCTCAGAATCCTTTAAAAAAGGAAAAAGCGATACCCATTAAGAAAGGCTGGGTCTATCTAATTAAGAGTAAGGACCGTCACAAAATCGGACAAACTGCAAATTTACTTCGTCGAATGAAAGAGCTTAAAGCGGCTGACAAGAGCAATGATTTAGTTCATGCTGTGCGCTGTGAAAAATATTTAGAGCTAGAGAAAGAACTTCATTCTTTATATGATCAATTTCGGTACCAGGGGTCAGAAATTTTCATACTTAATTCCATACAGCTAGATGAGGTTCAAAACATCATGAATCAACGATCGTCAAATTAAATTTTTTAGTTTTCATGGTGCAATAGACCACCTCCTAGCTGTAGTGACTGAACAGTTGTAGCGACTAGCAATTTGTTGCCAGGTATAGCCCCATTTACGGAGTTTTTGGATGCGAGTATGTCTACTTTCACAAGCCCACCACAAAATAAAGTGTGGCAGTAACAGCAGAACAAGCACCCATGCAAAAAAGCATGTGATGTTCATTGAATTAAAGAAAAACTGATTAGTGTCGGTGGTGTCTCAAAGACATCGCTTCCGACTTCAGAATTTTAGAGGTTTTCTGCTATGCCAAGGACCAATTGGCTCAAAGGTTTGAAATTAAATATCCATGCCCCTGGCACTGGATTTGCCTTAATTGTTTTGGCACTCACTCAAGTGCCAGTGGCGATTAAAACTTCTGCAGAGATCTATTGCATGGAGAAGGTTGGGGTTCAAACAGGATCATTCGTAGCGGCCGTTAAGGAGTGCAATGGATAGAAACGCTTCAGCCTGTCATTGACCAGAGCAAAGGCCAGTGATTTCAATACAGTTTGACCACTTTTTGACCACTAAACACAGTGGTCAAATTTAGCCACCCTTGAGATCCACTGCAAAACCTAGTCGGGGCGACAGGATTCGAACCTGCGACCTAGTGCTCCCAAAGCACCCGCGCTACCAAGCTGCGCCACGCCCCGTTACTTAATGATTGTAATTCTTGAAAGGAATCCCGGCCAATACTTTATCCTCAATGGCTGTTCGAATAGCTCAAATTCCCCAAATATTTCACCTCAGCCAAAAGCTGCATTGATGAGCACCATCTACGACTCTAAAAACCGGTTAAATAGTGCTTCTCAAATATCGATAAGGGTGTTCTGATGGAAAAGTAATGATCAGTTCCCAGCCATTAGAAAGTCGCTGAATGCTCCTGTAGGGGGAGGGGGATTAGGGGTATTGATTTCTAATTGAGG
>QCRS01000022.1 GCA_003211755.1 Prochlorococcus sp. AG-463-F15
TAGTGCGGCATCTCTTTCAATATGCTTTCGATATTCATCTAATGTTGTAGCGCCTATGCATTGAAGTTCTCCTCTTGCAAGTGCTGGTTTAAGGATATTCGCTGCATCAATTGCCCCCTCTGCAGCGCCAGCGCCAATGAGAGTGTGTACTTCATCTATAACTAGGATTACATTGCCGGCGGATTTGATTTCTTCCATTATTTTTTTCAGTCGTTCCTCGAATTCACCTCGATATTTAGTCCCTGCAACAAGAAGCCCTATATCTAGTGTTAATACTCTTTTTTCTTCAAGAATATCCGGTATATCGCCTTGTTGTATGCGCTGTGCTAGTCCTTCGGCAATTGCCGTTTTTCCTACTCCTGGCTCTCCAATCAGCACGGGGTTGTTTTTTGTTCGTCGTCCAAGAATCTGAATTACCCTATCAATCTCTTTGTGCCTCCCAACCACTGGATCCAATTTGGATTCACTGGCTAGTTTTGTGAGATTGGTACCAAACTCATCAAGAGTCGCAGTTTTTAAAGAGCCTTTTCCGCCTCCACCGCCGCCGGAGGTGACCTCAGCTGTCTCCCCAAGCATTCTTATTACTTGAGTACGCACTTTTGCTAGGTCAACACCAAGATTTTCCAAAACTCTTGCTGCTACTCCTTCACCTTCTCTAATAAGCCCTAACAAAAGGTGTTCAGTACCTATGTAGTTGTGGCCAAGTTGGCGTGCTTCTTCTAGGGAGAGTTCAAGGACTCTTTTGGCACGTGGTGTAAATGGTATTTCTACTGCGACAAAGCCAGAACCCCGACCAATGATTTTCTCTACTTCAATTCTTGCATCTTTGAGATTGACCCCCATGGACTTGAGAACCTTCGCGGCAACACCAGTCCCCTCTCCAATTAAGCCTAGAAGAATCTGCTCAGTCCCAACGAAATTATGCCCAAGTCGTCGAGCTTCTTCCTGAGCCAGCATGATCACTTTGATGGCTTTCTCGGTAAACCGCTCGAACATTTTTATGGCCTCTTGCAGGTATATCTAATTTATCAGGATTGAGGATTGAGTGTTGTAGGGGTGTCTTTTTGGTCACACCATAAGTACAGACTGGAAATAAGAAACTTAGAAATTAATAATCAAACCAATAAAAGATTCTAGTTTTTTTTTGTTTAGGCGGTAATCCGAACTAAATTGAGATCCTCTCTGATCTTTTTTTAAGGTTTTAATGATTTCCATTGAATTAGAGCATCGGATCCATTTTTGTAGTAATTGCGTCTAGAACCTGCAGTTTCAAATCCAGAACTTTTATATAGGGCTAAAGCCGCTGAGTTACTACTATTTACTTCAAGTGTTGCTCTCCTGCAGCCTTTTTTAGTTGCTATTAAAAGCAGGTTTGTGAGGACAACTTTGGCAAGACCAAGGCGACGATGAAGAGGGTGTACAGCTATTGCCGTTAAATGAAGCTCATCGACTATTAACCAGCCACAGACAAAAGCTATTAGGTTTGATCGATCAAAAATTCCTAGGCATAGCCTCTTAGAATCAGACAATTCTTTTTTCCATTGCTGTTTGCTCCATAGCCCTTCTAGGACTAACTGGTCTAATTTGATGCAGGCATTTAAATTCTCTGGTTTTAATGCGATCACTTCCAAAGGGGATTCTTCTGATTGGTGGCTTTTGTCATTCATTGCATGTCTTTGCCCTTTGAGTGATCTTTAAATCTATTTCCCTACTAATTTAAACTTCTTAATTTTCATGGCTAATAGCAATCAATATGAGCCAGGGCGTGACCTTCTTAGTCCTAATCGCAACTTTGCACCTATTACTTCTGAGATTGATGAGCAAGGAATCTTGATGGTTGGAGGATGCAAACTTAGTTGTCTCGCTGAACGCTATGGAACCCCACTTTATGTACTTGATGAAGCAACTATTAGAGCTGCATGCAAGTCTTATAAAGAGTCTCTAGAGAAGTATTACCCTGGTCGATCACTTGCTTTGTACGCTTCTAAGGCAAATAGTTCTCTAGCGATAAGCAGTTTGATGGCATCGGAAGGGTTGGGTCTTGATGCTGTTTCAGAAGGAGAGTTAATTACTGCTTTAAAAGGGGGAGTACCTAGCAATCAAATTGTCCTTCATGGCAATAATAAGTCTGATCAGGAGTTGCTTTTAGCTTATAAGAATGGAGTTAAGATTGTTATTGATAATCAGCATGATATTGACCGGTTAACCCAAATAGTTCCATCTGGGAGTAGGCCAGCTGAGCTGATGTTGCGTTTTACACCAGGAATTGAATGTCATACACATGAATATATTCGGACAGGACATTTAGACAGTAAATTTGGTTTCGACCCTGATCAACTTGAATCAGCTCTAAAACAATTAAAGAAGATTGATTGTGCAAGATTGAGTGGATTACATGCCCATATAGGCTCTCAGATCTTTGAGCTAGAACCTCATAAAGATTTAACAGGAGTAATGGTTGATGCGTTAGCCCTTGCAAGACAACTTGGCCATCCTATTGAAGATCTAAATATTGGAGGAGGTCTTGGGATTAGATATGTGGAAGCAGATGATCCTCCTTCCATAGAAGATTGGGTCAAAGTTATATCAAATGGAGTTAAGGAAGCTTGTGAACTTAAGAAGCTTGATTTGCCTAGATTGATGTGTGAGCCAGGCAGGTCTCTTGTCGCGAACGCAGGATTAACCCTTTATAAGATTGGTTCAAGGAAGAACATCCCCGGAGTCCGGACATATGTTTCTGTGGATGGGGGAATGAGTGACAATCCGCGCCCAATTACATATCAATCTTGTTACAGCGCATGCCTTGTAGACCGTCCTCTGGATCCTGTAAAAGAAAAAATTACTATTGCAGGAAAACATTGTGAATCAGGAGATGTCTTATTGAAAGACCTTTCTCTGCCTTATTCGAGAAGGGGCGATGTCTTGGCAGTTTTTGGAACAGGAGCGTATAACTCTTCTATGGGCTCTAATTACAACAGAATTCCTCGTCCTGCAGCTGTAATTGTAAATAATGGCCAGTCCGATTTGGTTCAGAGGAGGGAACAACCGGAAGATCTATTGCAATACGACGTTATCCCAGATCACTTAATCGAGTTAGGCTGATAGAGGCTGGGGTTTACGAGTGAATTTATGGGGTCTCTTAGATCCGCGTCTATTGCTAGATATTTTGTTTGCGTCCACTTTGGGATTCTTGCTTTTTTCCAGAGTTAACGAGCCTCGAACACTCTGGTTGCTTAGGGGGTATCTATTTCTTGTCTCGCTTGCTTGGTTTGTACAGCGTTTTGCCAATCTTCCAATAACCTCAAAGCTGGTTGACGCCTTGCTGTTGGCTTGTTCTCTTTCTCTTGCAATTCTTTGGCAAGGTGAACTTAGGCGTTTAATGGAGCTACTTGGTACAGGGCGATTGGCAGTCCTTCTTGGAAAACCTCAGAATGAGTTTCGGGCCAATGAAAGTACTATTGCACACCTTTCTGAGGCTGCTGGACGACTTTCTCAGAGTCGAAGAGGAGCATTGGTAGTTGTTGATATGGGAAGTGATCTTCGCCCTGAAGATTTTCTTTACCCAGGAGTTCCAATTGATGCTCAACTATCAACTGAGTTATTGCTTAATCTCTTTGCCTCTGACACCCCTCTTCATGATGGCGCTGTGCTTGTTAAAGGTAATAGGATTATTTCAGCAGGTGTGATATTGCCGTTGTCTAGACAGGGCATCAGTCGCTATGGAACTCGACATTTGGCTGCCTTGGGTATAACCGAACGATTTGATCGTTGTATATGTGTTGTGGTCTCAGAAGAGACGGGGACTTTGTCTCTTGCCAGCCAAGGGAGGCTTGAGCGACCTATTACTAGTAGTAGGTTATTAGATCTTTTGAAAGAACTAATTGATTCATCTATTGGGACATCCATCACAAAAGCAGTTCCTGGCTCCGGGAATACTCCAAAATCTGTGAGTGCTCCGCTTGATTCAAAAAGTCCTTCCAGGAGTAGCGTTGAAAAAAATAGCTCTACCAAGGAGACGTTTTAGTGAACCATCCTTCAGCTATTAAGAGAGATCAAGCAAGACTTCGTGCATGTCCAACGGGCTTGGACCCTCATCGAATGCCTAAACATATTGCGGTAATAATGGATGGGAATGGTCGTTGGGCAAAAGCTAAAGGACTTCCAAGAATTATGGGACATCGTGCTGGTGTTGAGGCCTTAAAGAGAACCTTGCGATTGTGTAGTGACTGGGGAATTGGAGCTTTAACCGTTTATGCGTTTTCTACTGAGAACTGGTCTAGACCTGGAGACGAAGTAAAATTCTTAATGGCACTTTTTGAGCGTGTGTTGCAGCGTGAGTTGCAATCACTTCAAGAAGAAAAAGTAAGAATTAGGTTCTTGGGAGACCTTGAAGGACTTCCTCGCAGACTTCAAGGCTTGATTGCTGAAGCTACAGAACTTACGGCTATGAATACGGGTATTCACTTCAATGTATGTACAAATTATGGAGGTAGACGTGAATTAGTTCTTGCAGCGCAAAAACTTGCAGAGCGTTCTGCGAAGGGAGATTTAGATCCAGCCCTAATAGATGAAGATCTTTTTGCAGCTGAACTTTTTACCGCTTCAGATGTTGATCCAGACTTATTGATAAGAACTAGTGGAGAGATGCGAGTTAGCAATTTCTTACTTTGGCAATTGGCTTACGCTGAGATCCATATCTGCGATATCCTTTGGCCTGATTTTGATGCAACAGCACTTAGAGAATCTCTTGCAGACTATCAATCAAGGTGCAGACGATTTGGGGGTTTAGACCCTGTTCCTTCTGATTATTCAGAATCTTGATCATTGGTTTTAGTTAGTTCATGACTTTGCTCGATACCATTTCTTGTAGTTCTCCACAAGTCAACTTTCGTCATGATTGGACGGTCGAAGAAGTTAAAGATTTGTTAGAGCAACCTCTTATGGATTTGCTTTGGCAAGCCCAGATAACTCATCGAACTGCTAACCCTGGATATAAGGTTCAACTAGCATCCCTTCTGAGTGTAAAGACAGGGGGCTGTCAAGAAGATTGTGCCTATTGCGCACAATCCATGCATAACAGCAGTGACGTTGCAGGTCAGCCAGACCTTGACGTTGAAGCAGTTCTTGAGAGAGCAAAAGCTGCAAGAGAAGTTGGCGCAGATCGATTCTGTATGGGATGGGCTTGGAGAGAGATTCGTAATGGGAAAGATTTTGAAGTAATGCTTGCCATGGTGCGTGGGGTTCGTGAACTAGGGCTAGAGGCATGCGTAACAGCTGGAATGCTTACAAATGAGCAGGCTTCTCGGCTTGCAGAGGCTGGATTAACTGCCTACAACCACAATTTAGATACAAGTCCTGAACACTACGAAAAAATAATCACAACACGTACTTATCAGGAGCGATTAGAAACTTTGCAACGGGTTCGTTCTGCTGGTATTACCATTTGCTGTGGGGGCATTATTGGGATGGGGGAGTCGACCATGGATAGAGCTTCTTTGTTAAGAGTATTGGCCACTATGGACCCACACCCTGAGAGTGTTCCTATTAACTCATTAGTTGCAGTGGAAGGAACTCCATTAGAGGATCTTTCTTCAGTTGATCCTTTGGAGATGGTTCGGATGGTTGCTACTGCAAGGATTCTTATGCCATTCAGTCGAGTACGCCTTAGTGCAGGACGAGAACAACTAGGTAGGGAAGCACAGATTCTTTGTCTACAAGCTGGAGCAGATTCGATTTTCTATGGGGACAGTCTTCTCACAACAAGTAACCCATCAGTCACGGTTGATCGTGAATTGCTCGCCAAGGCAGGAGTACAAGTGAATTGGGAGTCAATAATTAATGCATGACTCTAAAGAAGCATCTCCTTTATACAAGTATCAAGTTGCAGCATTTTATTGTTTTGCTCCATTGGAAGAGAAGATAATTCTTTCTTTACTTAAGGAGCTAAATGATGATGCTTCAGAACAGCAAGTAAGAGGTACTGTTCTATTGGCGACAGAAGGGGTGAATGGAACGATCTGTGGCCCAAGCAAAGGAGTGGTCGCCATATTGGAGAAGTTAAAAAAGGCATTGTTAAGAAAGACTTTGCAAATGAAAGTCAGTTGGACTAATACACAAGCTTTTCGTCGCTTTAAGGCTCGTAAGAAATCTGAGATCGTCACTATGGGTGTAGCAGGTATAAATCCAGTCAATTCAGCAGGTGAATATATAGACCCTGAAGATTGGAACAATCTCCTCCTCGATTTAAATACCTTAGTCATTGATACTCGTAATCAGTATGAGATTTCAATTGGGAGCTTTGAAAGTGCATTGAATCCAAATCTCAACAATTTTAGTGAGTTCCCTGGTTGGGTTGATAAGAACTTGTCTAAGTTTATTGAGGAGAGACGCCCAAGACGTATAGCCATGTTTTGTACTGGTGGAATACGTTGCGAGAAGGCTACGTCTTATCTCTTGAAAGAAGGTTTTAAAGACATCTATCATTTGAAAGGAGGAATCCTTAGATATCTTGAGGAGATTCCCCTTGGCAATAGTCTTTGGAATGGCGAGTGTTTTGTATTTGATCAAAGAGTCGCTTTGAATCACAATCTTTTGCCCGGAGTTCATCGTTTGTGCCATGCTTGTGGCATGCCATTAACTCCTGACGAGCGGAAGAGCTTGCAATATGTACGTGGAGTTCAATGCCCTCATTGTGAAGATCGTTATACAGAGGAAGATAGAGCTCGCTTTGCTGAAAGGCAAAGACAAATTGATGAACGTACTAGGAAATCTTCAGGGAATTTATCCGGTTCTGACTTGTGATGAATTGTTGTTTGACGCAATTAGAGAGTCAGGCTTTAGAGGCTGGTTTATTGCTACGTATTAAGGTTAATCGCCCACTCTCATTGTGGGGAGTGAGGCTAGTGGTTGCTGATTATTTAGAACCGAATAAAGTTCGAATCTTAGGTGAGATGAAGGCCTGGGCCTACAGAGGGCTTAATGGTTTGCAGTTGGATACTATGCGTGTTCATCCTAAAGCTCCTTCAGCTGTTGGACACCTTGTTTGGGCAGCAACGATGGCATGGGCTTTAGAAGCTACACCATGCAAAAGGGCTCGACTTTTAGCTATTTGTGATGCTGAAAGACAGCATGCTTGCTTAGTTCGTTATTTTTTGAGGCGTGGTTTTCAGACAGTACGAGAAGTTGGAACTACCTCTATGGATCTCCCTTTGAGGATGGTTTGGGGTGGTTCTGGAACTCTTATGGTTGCTGAGTGCAGTGAGGTGTTTGAAAGAAGCTTTAAGCTTTGGAAAGATTCTCATTCTGCTGTAGCTAGAGGAACATCTTCACTTGCGTGATAGCTACTACGAACTAATGGCCCACTATTTACCTTGTCGAAACCTAGCTCTTTTGCTATTTGAGCAAACTCTTCGAAGTCTTTAGGCTTCCAATAATGTTGTACTGGAATATGTGCAAGTGAAGGGCGCAAATATTGTCCCAACGTTATTCTTTGGCATTCCACTGATCGAAGATCTTTTAGTGTCTTTATAACTTCTTCCTTCTTTTCTCCAAGTCCAAGCATTAGCCCAGACTTAGTGGGGATAGTAGGTGCCAGTTCTCGAGCAGCTTTTAATAGGCCAAGAGATCTTGTATAGGTGGCTCCACGACGTACTTCTTTTTGAAGACGTTCGACTGTTTCAAGGTTGTGATTGAAGCAAATTGGATTTGCTTGAAGTACTTCTGCCAGACGTTCTCTTTGCTTGGTTGTGGCAATCTTATGATCTCCACAACCTCCCCAAAAGTCTGGTGTCAATACTTCAATAGCTATTGTCGAATTCAGTTTTCGGATTGCAGCAATAGTTCTCGTAAATAAGCTCGCTCCATGGTCAGGGAGATCATCTCTAGCTACTGATGTGATAACCACATAACGTAAGCCCAACTTTTGCACTGCGCTTGCTATTCGATCAGCTTCCAAGTAGTCGATTGCTTTGTTAGGACTCCCCTTCTCAACCTGACAGAATGCACAACTTCTTGTGCATAGTGATCCTCCAATTAAAAAGGTGGCGGTACCAGCCGCGTAACATTCTCCACGATTAGGACATCGTGCTTCTTCGCAGATAGTGTGAAGACGATTTGCCTTCACGAGACTTTGTACTTCTTCTAATTGAGAGACCTTCCCTATAGATGATTTAATCCATTTAGGCAGTCGTTCCTTTGGTGGAATGTTGCTAAATTGAGTTTGTCTACTGCTGGTTGGCATTTATATAGATTTTTAAAATAGTTGTGTTAGTCCATTGCTCTACGCCCTTCGAGCGCACGCGTTAGGGTGACTTCATCGGCGTACTCAAGTTCACTACCAACAGGGAGACCATATGCGATACGACTGACCTTAGTGAAAGGTCTTAGTAATCGTGCCAGATACAGACTTGTTGTGTCACCTTCTACGCTGGGTGTAAGAGCAAGGATAACTTCTTTAGTCTCATCATTATCTACTCTTTTGACCAAAGTAGAGACTTGTAGTAACTCTGGCCCAATCCCATCCATAGGGGAAATTAGCCCCCCGAGGACGTGGTATACACCTTTGTATTCACGTGTACGTTCTAGTGCTAGCAAGTCACGAGAGTCTGCAACGACGCAAAGAAGATCTTTGTTCCGAGCAGGATTTTTGCATATTTCGCATTCAGCTTCTGCGCTGAGATGGAAACATTTCTGGCATTGCCCAACTTGCTTACGGGCATTTACTAGAGCATTCGCAAATGCGTGGATTCTTTCTTCTGGCTGTCTCAACAAATACAACGCAAGCCTTTGGGCTGTTCGTGGGCCAATTCCAGGCAATTGTTCGAACTGTTCTATGAGGAGAGCAAGTGGTCGGGTAAATCCGCTCAGGGTTCTGCTGCAGATAAAAAGGATTTAAGCAGTGTTTGCTCCTCATGTTCATGATGAATAACTCTTCTGACAGTAAATACAAAGCTTCGGCAGAATAAGTAAACCTATAAGCCAGATGATGGTTGGAATTTTGCGTTCTTTGAAAAATGTGGTTTCAGCTTTTTTGCTTGTTTTGCTTTTAACTTCTTGTGGAGGAGGTTTAGCTGCAGGCTTTAACACTTATCAAAGCCCAGACGGGCGTTATGCTTTCCTTTATCCGACTGGATGGACCAGGGTAACAGTGAGTGGTGGTCCAAAAGTCGTGTTTCATGATTTGATTAATAGCGATGAGACTCTTAGTTTGGTTGTCTCTGAAGTTGGGCAAGATGTAGGGCTTGAAGAGCTTGGTAGCCCAGAGGCAGTCGGAGAAAAATTGATGCGAGAGGTCATTGCACCCGACGGAGCCGGCCGAGAGGTTGACTTGGTTGAGGCGAAGGAGCGCAAAGATAGTGACCACACTTTCTATGACTTGGAGTATTCAGTTCACCTTCAAAATCGTGATAGACATGAGCTGGCAACAGTTGTTTTAGATCGTGGTTATTTATATA
Organism: Prochlorococcus sp. AG-463-F15; assembly: GCA_003211755.1. GTDB lineage: Bacteria > Cyanobacteriota > Cyanobacteriia > PCC-6307 > Cyanobiaceae > AG-363-K07. The sequence continues at coordinate 9,453 of QCRS01000022.1, forward strand.
CGCTTGCAGCTAGTACTAACGAAGTGAGATGGTTGAAGGTCCGAAAAATATTTGAACGTTCTATCACTTCTTTTACATTCCTAATCTAGAGCTACTAAGTATTAATTTGGATTAAAAATCTATCCTATTTGTTGTTTACTCTAAGGAGCTAATATCTTTAATTATTTCCTGAATTCTTAGATGGAGAACTTATTTATTGAGTAATAGACTTGCTTGTAACCCAGCTTGAACTTTCCAAAGGTCTGAATAAGCACCATTTTGCTTTAGAAGTATTTCATGAGTCCCACTCTCTACAATTTTACCTTTAACTAGAACAACTATCTCATCAGCATGCCTTACTGTGCTTAGACGGTGAGCAATAACAATTGTAGTTCTATTCTTTGTTATTTTTAGAAGAGATCGTTGAATTGCAGCTTCGGTTTCATTGTCTACTGCAGCTGTTGCTTCATCAAGAATTAAGATCGGGGCATTCTTCAGGATTGCTCTTGCCAAGGCTATCCTTTGTCTTTGCCCACCTGAAAGTTTTTGTCCTCTTTCTCCTACCAGTGTTTGGTACTTAAATGGTAAGTTTTCGATAAATTCTGAGGCTTCCGCGAGTTTGGCTGCATTCTGAATTTGATCTTTAGTTGCTTGTTGGTTCCCATAAGCGATATTTTCTTCAACTGTCCCATGAAATAGATAAACATCCTGACTTACAAGGGCAATACAACGGCGTAAGTCTTTGAGATTAATAGAATCAATTTTGTTCCCGTCGAGTTTGATTTCTCCTGATTTGAGCTCGTAAAGCCTTAGTAATAATTTTATTATGGTGCTTTTCCCTGAACCCGTAGGTCCTACAATTCCGATTGTTTTCCCTGCTGCAATATTTAAGTTGAACTTATTAAGGATAGGATCTCTTTCTTTGTAATTAAAGTCGATATTCTTAAATTCGACTTTTCCTGTGACATCATTCGGCTTAATAGGTTTTAAACCACCAGATATTGTTATAGGAGTATCTATTAGATCTAAAACTCGATTTACTGAAGCCATAGAGCGTTGATATTCATCGAGAGTATGACCAAGGGTTGTTAAAGGCCAAAGAAGTCTTTGGGTAATAAATACAAGAAAGCTGTATGTACCTATCGCTATTTCTCCTTCCCAAGTCTTAAGTCCACCAATTAATAGTATTGCAAGAAAGGCAAAAAGTATTGCAAAGCGAATTAAAGGAATAAAAGCTGCCGAGAGTTTTATTGCCTTTCGATTGCTTCTTCTATATGCCTGGCTATCTTCTTTTATTCTTTCTAGTTCCCAGGATTCTGTGGCGAAGCTCTTAATAGTTAGCATTCCACCAAGATTATTGCTTAGACGAGCAGCAATATCACCAGCACGTTCCCTAACATCTCTATATCGAGGAGCTAGCTTTCTTTGGAAACTAATTGATCCCCAGAGGACTATTGGGATTGGAATAAAAGCAAGAATTGCAACTCCTGGAGCAGTTATTGCCATTGCTCCGCCTATAACAAATACTGTAATTATTAATTGCAGTATTTGATTCGCTCCATGGTCTAGAAACCTTTCGAGTTGGTTGATGTCATCATTCAGAACAGACATTAGTCTGCCTGTACTATCACCCTCAAAGAAAGCCATCTCAAGCTTTTGGAGGTGACCATAAGCTTTGACTCTTAAGGTGTGTTGAGTAGTTTGCGCTAAGTTTCTCCAAAGGTAGCTATATAGATATTCAAAGAATGATTCAGCACTCCAGATAAAAAAGGAGAGCAATGCAAGAATTCCCAATTGGCTTGGGACAGATCTAAATCCGAGGCTTGCCAACCACGATGTTTGCTCTCTTACTACAACATCAACTGAAAGTCCTATTAAAACTGGCGGGGCAAGATCGAAAATCTTGTTAAGGACTGAGCATGTTGTCGCTGCAAGAATAAGTGCACGGTAGTTTTGAAGGCTAATTAGGAGCCTTCGAAGGGCACTTTTATGGGGATGGATACGGGAAGACATTCAAGTTTGTAATTACCCTTTATTGAAAACCTGAAAGATTTTTCAGCGTTTTTTAAAGAATTGGGTTAGAAAACAATTAAATCTCAGGAGGTTGGATGTCACGTTCTAGAGCTTTCAATAGGTCAAGTCGTTTAACTGCTAAAAGGCGAAGAAGAGTTCTTCGCTCAGTCGTTCCTGGTTTTGAGGGTGATTCTCGCAAAGTTGATAAACCTATCGATCACTCCCAAGACTTGCTTCAGAAAGCCAATGAGAAAGAGGCCTTGGCTGAATTAATTGAACCTCAGATGATTATTTGAAGATCAAAAGGCCATCCATCTGATGGCCTTTTGATTAAGAAGATTTTGTTTGCTTCACCATCGGTTCCCGCCATTATCTCCATAGCCCCCTCTACCGCCACCGCCACCGCCACCTCGCGAGCCCTCACGAGGGGTGGCTTTGTTTACTCTTATCATTCGCCCCATCCATTCGACATCTTGCAGATCGTCGATTGCCTTTTGCTCATCAGCGTCTTGGCTCATTTCAACGAAAGCAAAACCTCGCTTTCTACCGGTTTCGCGGTCTAGTGGAAGACTTGCTTTTTTGACTTCACCATATTGACTGAACAGGTCAACTAAATCTTCCTGCTCTGCCTGGAAAGACAGGTTTCCTATGTAAATGGTCATTCCTAAAGGGACTGATGGGATTTGATCAGTAAAGCCTTGGTTCGAAAAGGAAAGTCCTTGAATGCTGGAGCCTTGAAGCTGAAGCCTTGGGAGCGAGCCGTTTGGAGCCTGTGAGCTGGAGCTGATGCTTTACCAAACTACAGTGGTGTCGGGTTAAAAGTACACCTAGCTACAATGAATAAAAAGATTTGATTGATTCACTTATGAGAACAGTTCTTATATTTCGAACACAAAGTTATTATTTTGAATTGGCCAAATATGAATACTTAGTAAAAGTGATTTAACTCCTCATCAATACTCTAAAGAAATAGCACCACCTAGAGCTACTATTAATTGATTAATATCTAAGCATATTGATTTCATCCTTTGATTGGAGAGAAGAGAAAAATAACTTTCCTTGATATAAGGAGAAAACAATTCACCGTAATCCCACTTATGAGCAAAGAATATTATTGGCATTTGAAAGGAAGGCCCTTCATAGGCATAACATTATGATTAACTTCTTAACTTCTTAACTTCCTTTTCAAAAGTATACGCATACTGTAATTAATGTTTAGCTAAAATAGTAGTCGAATAAATAAATTAAAGATTCTGGAAGATTTTAATTACCTTTATGAACCTCGGCTTATGTTTAATTCTTGGTTCATGACTCTGAGCTTTTTCAAATCTTTAAAAATGTTTTCTGGCATTCCTTTTGGGAGGTCTATTAAACTATAAGAGTCAAAAATTTGAATGCGCCCTATCATCCGTCCTTTGAGTCCTGTCTCGTTTGCGATTGCACCAACTAAATTTCCAGGCTTGACGCGATCACGATGACCAACTGCAACTCTGAATCGTTCCATATTGTTTTCAGGTGCACCAGAATTACGGTCATTCCTTCGTCTAATTTGACCCTTGTCCTCGCGACGATCATCTCTGCGGTTGTTTTGTGAGGCTTGTTTTAACCAAGCTTCATCTCCTTGCGCAAGTAATGGATTTGGCCCAATAGCAAGGCTTAATGCAGCGAGTGCAATTTGTTCTGGATCTAGTTCGAGTTCTTCCCCTAATGTTTTTATTAGACCACTCAATAGTGTTGTTTCTTCTTCTAGTTCTCTCCCTGTAGTTGCTGCCTCTAGTAGACGCCTACGAAGTCTGTCTAACCTGTTTTTATTGATACTTGAATTATTTGGAATAGCCATCTGACCAATGGATTGACCAACGGTTCTCTCTAGGTTGCTTAAGAAATGCCTCTCTCTGGGATTTACAAAAAGTACTGCTTCCCCATTTCGACCAGCTCTTCCTGTACGACCTATACGATGAACATATGCTTCGCTATCAAAAGGCATATCGTAGTTAATTACAAGCCCAATACGTTCAACATCTAGCCCCCTTGCCGCGACATCGGTAGCAACAAGTATATTTATACTTCCTTTACGTAGTCGTTCAACAGTTCGTTCACGTTGATTTTGAGGTATATCCCCGTTTAGCACGGCGACTTCATATCCAGCAGACTCCAGTGTTTCTGCAACAGTTAATGTTATTGCTTTTGTTCTTACAAATATAATTACACCTTCATCATTTATTGCTTCAAGAACTCTTTTAAGTGCTTCCAGCTTGTAGCTATTTTTGACAGTTATAAAGCTTTGCTTGATTAGCTTCGCTTCCTGTGCGCGTGACTTAATAGTTATTTCGGCGGGCTCATTTAAATAGCGCTTAGAAAGTCTACGGATCTCAGAAGGCATAGTTGCTGAGAACAAAACTAGTTGGCGTTCATTTGGCAACTGATCGAGGATCCACTCGACATCATCTATAAAACCCATTCTCAACATTTCATCAGCTTCATCCAGCACTAGACATCGCAACTTATTGGTATTCATCGTCTTTTGGCGCATGTGATCCATCACACGACCAGGAGTCCCAACAATTATCTCTATACCTCTTCTCAGAGAATTGACTTGGGACCGAAAGTCGGCGCCTCCATAAACAGCCAGAATTTTTACCTCAGGATGACCGGCTGCGTATGCACGAAAAGAATCTGCCACTTGCATAGCAAGTTCGCGAGTTGGAGTTAGGACTAGAACTTGAGGCCCAATGTTGTCCTTTTTTAGTTTTTCTAGTAGAGGTAGTGCAAAGGCTGCTGTTTTTCCAGTTCCAGTTTGAGCTTGCCCAACCAGGTCACGACCTAACATTAACTCTGGAATCGCTGCTTTTTGAATAGGTGAAGGTTCTTTATAGCCTTTCTCTTTGATTGTGTTTAGGAGCTCATTACTGAAACCGAAACCTTCGAACTCGTTGGTATTGTCATTGTTGGGATTGGTTCTATTTTTAGACACAACCTCATCTTGGGATTCTGCTTGTTTCGATTGAAGATCGTTCTCTGAAACTTCTTCAACCTTGTCGTCGGTTATTTCTTCCATGGTTAGATCAACCGAACATGAGAAGGCCTCATGCGCCTTTGTATTAGTCATCTAGGGAGAGTTGGCCTGGATTGATCCTTCAATTCAGGCAGGCAACGTCCAATCGGTAAATAACCGTGCTGTGTTGACTCGCCTTTTTAAAGGTTGTTTTTAATTTATCACCTGGCCTATTTTAAATATTAATGAGAAGTCTTTGTTCAGACTATAGATCTGACTATTCTCAAGGCCTGATGATTAGAGTTACATTGTTTTTTGCTCTAGTGATGGCGGTATACAGCAGTCTTTCTTCGTAGCTTTTACCTGCGTTTGCCTTTTCATACGTGTGAGATTGTGAGTATTCTTCAGGTAAAAGCAAAATGACTTCATTGGTTTCACTACCTTGGGCCTTGTGAATCGTCATGGCAAATGCTGGTTCAATTGTCTTCAATCTTGCAGGATGAATAAATTTTGTGGCTGACTTTCCTCCCTCAGGAAAAATCCGGAAAATAACTCGACGGTTACCTCCCTCTCCTATCACAATTCCTATATCACCATTGGACAGCTCAAGATCTGGTTGATTTTCATTACACATCACAGGAGTGCCTTGAGGCCAATTTGATAATCCTTGTTCTAGTTTGTTTTGGAGGAAAGCTTTGTGAACCTCATTTACTCCCCATAAGCCATATCTCTTGGGACATAAAATCATCAACTCATCTAGGCAGTTGAAAAGCTCTTTTTCTTCCTTCTCTATATTTATATCAACTATGTAAGATAGTGGAAGTTTACTTGGCAGCTTGCTGATCAGTCTTTGAGTGAGACATCTCATATATTCAGAGTGAGTTTGTAGACGTTGTAATAGAAAAGGTGGTATTGAAGTTGACTTGTTCTGATGAAGTTGTATATTTGCTGATTGTGGGAGGTGTGAAAGGTGATTCAGAAAAGAGTGCATACCTTGTCCACAAAGAATCTTGCTGAGTGAAATGATCTCACCGCGGCTTCGGTAATGCTTTCGTAGGTGGATGGCACCCTGCTCAAATTGTAGAAGGATATTTTTCTTTTGAAGTTGGTGCCAGATTGCTCCACTGCCAATAGGAGGCAATTGATTAGGATCACCTACTAAAATTAGCTGACTATTTTGAGGGAGTGCTTCCAGTAATGCACTCATTAGCGACAAATCTACCATTGACATTTCATCGATTACAAGAAGGTCAAGGGACAAGGGACTCTGTGCATTTTTTGCAAAGCCATAAGGGCTTGCTTGAAGCCATCTGTGAAGAGTGTTGCAGGGAATCTTTTTTAAGGACTGTTGATGAGGAGAAGTGATAGTGGCAACACCTTTCTGAAGACTCTCATGCAGACGTCTGGTTGCTTTTCCTGTTGGGGCTGCTAATCCAATTTTTAAATTAGGGTTTATGCATAATGCTCTCTCAAGCATTTGCAGAACCGTACTTGTTTTGCCTGTTCCAGGCCCTCCACTAAGTAAAACTACTCTTTGATATTCCATTGCTTCCACGGCAGCTTCTTGATCACAATTAAGTGTTCCTTGAAGGTTTGAAACTTGTTGTTTCGTATCGTGGCTAGATTTATTGTGCCTTTTCTTTGATCTATTAAGTAGATCCTCAACGACTATATTTATTTGCTTATTCCAGCGACTCCAGCTAAGTCGATTTTCTTGAAGAACCATAGGTGCAGATTCTCCTGTTAGCCAACCGCTTTCTAGTAATGCTTCTTTATGTGCGTGAGGCCAACCGGGAATCTTTAGCTCGGTTTGATCAATTTTGTGATTAAGGTCTAATTCTACTTCTCCCTTTGAGAGTGCATTCATAAGAACATTGACTATATCTTCAAGATGAGGTGAGGTTTTTTTGGGAGGAACGCGCTTCAACAATATTTGGAATATTGCATTTTTAATGTCCTGAGAATAAGGGGAGAGTGTTTCTATATTCATTTTCCACCCATCTCTAATACTCGGTTTAGTTCTAGTATCCTTTCTACAGGTGCTTTCTCAACAACTAGACCAGGTACTTTTTTAGTGCGACCTCTTTCCTCAAGAGCCTCTCCACCTGGAACGCCTCGTAAGAATACATAGACGTATCCTCCAAGATGTTTCTTGGGATTGTAGTTAGGTAGCCTCCATCCTAGAAATCGGTGTAGTGCCACTAAATAGAGATGGGCTTGTAAGGGGTAGTGATGATCAAGCATCTGGTTCTCCATAGTCTTTTGGTCATAATGAATAGGACCGCAAGTGGCTATTTGTTTTTCCTCGTCATAGTGCCCGATCCAGTTGCTTTTCCAGTCAGCAACCCACCAACGGGCTTCTAAATCATTTTTTTGATCTGTAAAGACTAGATCAATAGATCCTGTAAGGAATCCACGACTAGAGATATTTAAAGAGGCTATTTTTTCAATGTATGTTGCTCCAAAACGAGATCCAGGATCTTTTGAGAATACATTTGCTAAATCTACAGATCGAATATTTTTTCCTTTTTGTGCAA
>QCRS01000023.1 GCA_003211755.1 Prochlorococcus sp. AG-463-F15
GTCAATTTGGCTTAGGGAAAGAGATTTGGCGGGCTTTTCCTCATATATGCAGACTAAAAGTCAGGAAGAAAGAGGTCACGCTGACAGGTTGATTGCGTACTTGGTGGACAGTGATGAGCAAGTGGAACTTCCTAGTGTTGATGCGCCTCAAAGAAGTTGGACTTCAGCTCAAACACTCTTTGATGACGTTTACGAAATGGAGCAAGCAGTAACAGCATCTATAAACCGTATTTATTCAACAGCTGAAAAAGCTGGAGAAAGAAGTGCCACAGCCATGCTGGATTGGTTTGTGGCAGAACAACTACAAGAAGAGGCAGAAGCAAGATTTGTACGCAAAAGACTACGTTTAGCAAATATGAAGGAGGTTATTAGTAAATGGAATATATATATTGTTAATAACAAATGTCTAACTCAAAGAGGAGCTACTTTTTTGATTGACGAGAGTAATAACCTATTGTATTCATTCTATTCTAAAGGCTTGCTCGGGTATTCCGATAATATGGCCCAACCTTTAGGTTTTCTTGAACCACTATTAAGTGATATTGATTGATCATTTATTAGCTTTGAGTATCCTTATTTTAATTGAAATATATTTATATTTTAGAGATGATTTACTTATAGGATATAATCCATTAAGATGATTCCTTGTATCAAATCTAGTTCTAGATGAGCCCCAATCGTTGTAATTATTGTGGGAGCACTAATTTAAGGGCTGATAGAGCATTGGCTGGTCGTATCATATGCAATGAATGTGGAATACCTGCTGGGACGAAAACATCAAGGTTTGCACCTGTTTATAATAGAAGAATTGATAAAACAATTAATTTCAATATGCTCCTATTGATGATATTTATTTTAGTTATAATATTTGTTATCTATTTATAATATTTAATTTGTGTTCCTGGATAAACCTGCCAGAAGCCATTTTCCCTATGAACTATTAAAGGCGTTTCATATAAATTACTCAGGATATCCGAATTAAGACATTCATGGGGAATCCCATCTGCTATTACAACTCCCCTTTTTATTAAAACAACCCTTTTAGTATCTTTAATAACGGTATCTATGTTGTGTGTAACCTGGACCAGTGTTGTTCCTGAGACGGAAAGTTTTTCTAGTAGACTTAGCAAGTCGTATTTAGATTTTAAATCTAGTTTGCATACCGGCTCATCAAGTATTATTATTTGAGGATTATTAACTAAGGCCCTAGCCAATAGAACTCTTCTTTTTAACCCTTCTGATAAGCAACCATAATTCACCAGTTCGAATTCAACTAAATTAAAATCGTTGATTATTTTATTTGCAGAGTCCTTTTGTTTGTTGGTTAATATTGTTTCCTTTCTTAGAGTATTACTCCCAAAGAATCCAGAATAAATAACATCCTTACTTGAACTATTATTTGGGATTCTATCTTCTATTTCGTTAGATACAAAACCTATAAGAGAACGTAATTTCCATAGGTTAACTCGCTCTTTCCCATAAAATAGCATCCGCGAATCTTTTTTGATTACTGGGTAGATACTTCGCTCAATTAATTTTATTAGTGTACTCTTTCCTGCACCATTAGGTCCTATGATAGCTGTACTCTCGTTCTTATAGAGAGTCAGACTGAGATTTTGAAAAATACTTTTATCAGATAACCATGCTTCTACATTTTGGAACTCTACCCAAGGCTCTCCTCGCATTTTTGTATATTCTAATTCAATAAATCACTACTTGTATGTTCTTAGGTTTTAGTAAAGGCCTAATATGATGTATGGCAATAAATTCTTTACTTATAGTCCGGGGATTTCTAGCTTCAATTGCGCACTCCATTTTGTTAGTCTTTCGTCAGTCATATCTGATTCGCTATCTTCATCAAGTGGTAAACCACAAAAAGAGTCGCCTACAACACTTTTTGAATCATCAAATGTGTAATTCGATTTATTTACATATCCAACCATCGTTGCACCAGCTTTAACGAAATAAGAGTGCAGTTCTTCCATTGCATCACAGAAGTTTTCTGTATAAGTTGAAGAATCTCCTAATCCGAAGAGGGCTACTTTTTTACCACTCAGATTTAAGGAGGCAATTTGTTCAAGCATTGAATCCCATGCAGTTCCTGACCTTTCGCTATCGGCTCCAGTGTTCCATGTGGGTATCCCGCATATGATTCCATCAAGGGATTGGAATTCCTTCACATCATTTAAATCTGCCAGGTCTTTTGGAGGTTCGCTATTAGAGAGTAATTCGTGTAATCGTTCAGCTATGTCCTCTGTCTTTCCTGTAGTGGTTGCAAAGAAGATGCCTACTGCCATGGTTTTCTTGATAGTTATATAGTCTTAGATCAGGAAGGGCTTTTAGTGAAGTCTAAAATAGACTAGTTAATATGATCATTTATACATTGTATTGATCATATTTAGCTAGAGACCTTAATCAGCCTTAATCTTAGCTTTAGCAGCTATTATATTTCTTTTTTAAGAGAATTCTGATTCCTTTTGTAGTCAATACTTCATTAACGTTTAAATAGGTCTTAGTACCAATGATCTAGTTGTTGTTGAAACTAATTTAACCTAGCTTCATACTCCAGAATTCATAGAGTTGCCAACTTGACCACAAGAATATTCCTAGGAAGGCCCAATTCATCCATGCTGGACGACTTTGATTCTCGTTCATTTGCTTTGAATGATTATCTTTAAAGTACTTGCTTTTGTCCTTTATTTGAATTAATTATATGAAATTCAAATAATCAGTAAGATCATTCCTATTGGTATCAACAATCGGATAGCAAGGTTAATAGCTAAGTCGCGTTTGTTTTTAATTGCTAATCTTGGGTTCTCTGGGGGATATAACATCGGCATGTCTTTATGAACTGTATTCGTATGAGCATTAGTAGGATGTAATTCCCATGGCTTATCTTTAATCAATGCATTCTGCAGCCAGTCCCAGTAATATTGGACCATCTTATCTTCACCCAATAGCTTTACATTATCTTTTTCTACATAACCCATTTGTTGGTTAAATGATTGTGTTTTTAAAATTATATAATCTTCGGAAAAAACCTTATAAAAAACACGATGTTGTAGGTTTCTAAATAGGAATATGTTGGTAAATATTTTGTTTTTCATGAATCTACGATAGTGTCTCACAATTACCCTGGCTCTATTTTCAGCAAGTGGTATGTGATCCAATACTTGTACATAACGAGATGTCTCCTCGTCTCCTTTGTAGATAATTACTCTTCCAGGTGGCAGGAATTTAACTGTTATGAATTCACCTTTACTTTTATCTTTGTGGTTATATTTACTTTGTATCTGGCGAGACTCTCTTGTTATTGCTTGGTTAAAACTAGTTATCACATTCCTACTGACATCTTTATCTGGAATAGTTCCTCCATGAACCCAAAATATATGAAGGATATCTAAATGATTCTCTACAATTCGCACCCAATCTGCCTTAAAATCTACAGTTACTTCTTCATATTCGTATTCTTTTGTTTTATAACCATAGGTCTCTATTAATGTATTTTCTAGAGGCGAGCTTATATCGAAATCACTTAGATCAGTTTTAGCTTTTCCTGTATAATAAATATAAATGTATCCATCCTTTTCTACACATGGATATTGAGAGAGATGGATTTTTTTTGCATAATTATCATAGTTACTTTCTACTATATGCGAGCAAGTTAATCTATCCAGATTAGTACATTCACCTTTGGAGGAAAATCGAGCGCCATGATAGGGACAAACTAACTCACCTTCTTTAAGTTCTCCTCCTATAAATGAGGCACCTCTATGAGGGCACAGATCTTTAATACACCTAACATTACTATCTTTATCCCGATATAAAACTAGAGGCTCATTGTACATCGAAAAATTATGTAATTTCCCTTCCTTAATATCTCGACTACTACATGCCGCGTACCATCCTAATAATCCTCCCTCTAATTGGTTAGATGGTTTAACTGATGTTTGCTCCTTTACATTAGGTTCATTATTTACCTCATTTGATTTACCCATAGTGGCCTCTTCTGCGAGGCTAAGTGAATTAAATTGTTTTAACTCCTCTTCGCTCATGGCTAATTTCCAATATTTTCTAGAGTAATAAATGAATTAGAACCATCGCATACTCTACGTCATAGCATGATTTATGGACCCATTAGAAATAAATTTGTAGGTTCTGTAGCAACATAAGCAGATATTTTCACAACCATTGGCGTGCAATGGCTCTGACCAGTATGTCAATATATTATCAACTACTAAATTAATGCCCCTGGGACAAATAGCAGTGTATATAGGCCAATATCTATGGCGTACAATATCGGTGTTTGAATTAAGTACTCTATTTCAACCCTTATTGTTCCTGAATTTGATTTCTTTTTCTTTATAACTTCATTATATCAATGTCGAAAATTAGTGTTAGATCACTTACTAAAAACTTTCTTATAACTGAAAAAGTGCCTGGTATCAAGGGTACTATAAAGCACTTCTTTAAGCGTAGGCGAAGAAAAGTTGTTGCTGTTGATCAAGTCAACTTTGATATAGAGCATGGTGAAATTGTTGGCTTTATTGGTTCTAATGGAGCAGGTAAGACCACAACCTTAAAGATGCTATGTGGCCTAATCCACCCATCCTCTGGGTCAATTAATGTCGCTGGCTATCAACCTATTCGCCGTCAAAGGAATTTTCTTAGCCAAATAACACTAGTTATGGGGCAGAAGCAGCAATTGATATGGGATTTACCTCCTTTAGATTCCCTTCGCGTCAATGCAGCAGTATATGGCCTGTCCAATAAAGAGGCCAACAAGCGTATTGATGAATTGGCTTCAATGTTGGATCTCTCCAGTGAACTATCTAGACCTGTCAGAAAGCTCTCCTTAGGTGAACGAATGAAAGCTGAGTTGATGGCTGCCCTTTTACATAGACCCTCAGTATTGTTTCTTGATGAGCCAACATTAGGTTTAGATATAAATTCACAGATAAGAGTTCGGCAATTTCTATCTGAATATAATAATAAGTATGGAGCTACAATTTTGCTTACAAGTCACTATATGGGAGATATAACATCACTTTGTAAGCGGGTTTTATTAATTCACCGAGGGAATATATTTCATGATGGATCTTTGATTCAACTCACTCAAAAATTGGCACCAAGCAGATGTGTAAAGATTGAACTGACAGAGCCAATACCAGAAGACTCTTTCAGGCCTTTTGGAGAAATTCTCCAATATAAAGGTCACTTGATTCGTCTCCTTATTCCAAGATCTGAACTCGCTCTAAACCTCTCTAGCTTATTAGATAAGTTTCCTGTCAAAGATCTTGAAGTAACTGATCCCCCAATAGAAGAAACGATAGGTAAATTACTTAAAGCTGGAACAACTTAATCAAAAGGAATGATATGAAAATAATTAATAGATTAATAAGTAATATAAGGGTAGCGAGAGCATTGCTAATCACCCAGTATGCATTAATGATTGAATACCGGGCTGAAATAATATTGTGGGCAATTTCAGGTTTACTACCTCTAATAATGCTCGGGATATGGCAAGAAGCAGGAATTTCAAAAACATTTGGGTTCAGTAATGAATGGTTAGCACGATATTTCGTATCTGCCTTTGTAGTTAGACAGTTCACTGCAGTATGGGTTATGGTTTCCTTTGAAGAAGATAACTTAGAGGGACGCTTATCACCCTATTTATTGCAACCTATTATGCCATTTTGGCGATATTTCATATCCCACATTGCTGAACAACTTACTAGATTACCCATAGTAATTATCTTTATAGTGAGTCTTTTTGCTCTTAAAACTAATTTGATTTGGATACCAGATATTTTTAGAACTGCTTTATTTCTAGTTGCTTTATTCTTGTCTTTTACTGTCCGATTCTTATTGCATTGGTTGTTTTCTATGGTATGTTTCTGGAACGATAGGGCTAGTGCTATTGAAAGATTACTTTTACTACCATATTTGTTTCTTTCTGGACTGGTTGCCCCTTTAGATTCATTCCCTGCATCCATTAGATCTTTTGCAATGGTGACTCCTTTTCCATATATTCTTTCCTTCCCTTCTAAGTTATTGGCAGGACATGATGTGAATATATTAGGAGGTTTTCTTGCATTATTTCTATGGGGAACAACTCTATTATTACTAAGTTATATCTTCTGGAAAAAAGGTATTAAGAATTATTCTGCTATGGGAGCTTGACAAATTAGATGTTTAATAAAAAGCCACACTTTGTAAGAATTGTTTCTTCTTTCTGGGCTTCAAGTATAGCTAGTGAACTTGAATACAGGTTCAATATAATAATTGAGATTTTATCAGTAATAGGAAATTTAGCGGGGAGCTTATTCACGTTATCGTTATTTTATGGTCCTAATAATAATTTAGGTGGATGGAATTGGTATTCTTCTATAGTTATACTTGGCATATATACTTTTTTGGAAGGATTTACTACAACTTTTCTACAGCCTAATCTCAGTAGGATTGTTCGACATGTTCAGAATGGTACCCTAGACTTTGTACTTTTAAAACCGGTAGATAGCCAACTATGGCTATCGCTTAGGATCTTTTCCCCTTGGGGAATTCCTACTATGTTGTCGGGTTTGATATTGATCTCTTTTGGTTTAAATTTTAGTAACTCTGAAATTAGCATTAAAATTATATTAATTTCTTCATTAATGCTAATTTCGAGCTTATTGATATTATATAGTCTATGGTTTTTAATTGCTAGTACAAGCATTTGGTTCGTTAGAGTATGGAATGCAAATGAAGTATTGCGTTCCACTTTAGTTGCAGGGAGATATCCAATTACAGCATATCCAGATAGCCTAAGAAAAGTCTTCACCTTTATTGTTCCCATAGCTTTTTTAACGACCTTTCCTGCTGAGGCTATGCTTAATCTATTGTCTTTGAAATACATTTTATTTTCGTTGCTCATCTCTTTGTCTTTTCTATATATAACTACTAAATTCTGGAATTATGCACTACGTTTTTATACATCTGCATCAAGTTGATGAAGGAAACAATATGCTAATTTGTATTATTTAAATTGATTTGAATTTACTTACTTAAAGAGATCTTAAATGAGAGGCTTAATAGTTATTCAGAATATAGAAAGAGAAACTGCAGGTCTCTTTGAATTGTTTGCGATTGAAAGAGGCTTAACTGTTTCTGTTGTTCATGCTTATCTTAATGAGCCTATACCTCTCCCTAACTGTGATTACATATATTTGATACTAGGAGGCCCAATGGGGGTTTCAGACCTTTCTGACCCTGCTTATTCTTGGCTTAATGATGAAGTAGCTTTAATTCAAAAATTAATATCCGAAGAAATACCATATATAGGTGTATGCCTAGGTGCCCAACTTCTTGCTTTTGCTGCTGGAGGTACAGTTACACCCTTATTGGATTTAAAGGCAAAAAAACCTATCACTGAAATTGGTTGGTCAAAAATAAATGTTATAAATAGAACAATAGATCCTTTATTGTTTTTTAAAATTGATGAATATTTTGATGCTTTTCAATGGCACTCAGACAGGATTGTACTGCCTAGTTCTTCTGACTTACTAGGCACTAGCGCTATGTGTAGGGAACAAATATTTAAAATTAGAAAAAAAGCAATTGGATTGCAATTCCATCTAGAAGTTACTCGCAGTGATATTGAAAGATGGATAGTTGAAGATCATATATTTATCAAAGAAGCATTAGGTTGTGAAGGTCAAAATATTCTGAAGAATGGAAATGATTTATATCTGGGAAGTTCTTTCGTTACCAGGAAGCAATTAATTGGAAATATATTTAATAGTTTGGAGCAAAGTTAATAGATATTTATTCCGAATATTTGAACTCTATTTATAATGCAGCTTCAATTGTTTCTATATACTCTGAGGCCTCTTCAAACCCGTTAAAGAATTTACATGTGCCTAGATAGCAACCAATATAACGTCGGAATGTCCTTTTTCCTCCACTAAGTTGATATTTGTGAATTGTTCCACCTTGCTCAGTCGAATGAATCAATTGTGGTAAAGGAGGCATGGCTAAATTATAATCTCTCAATAAATGCCTTGTATTTGCCCAAATAGCAATAGGTGGAAGTACTTCAATTCACAGAAATTAGACAAAAGAACGCAACCGTTTTAGATATAGAAAGGCTGAATGTTAAATCAGCAGGGCTAACAGAGGCTTTCCAATTTCTATTGAGTTATACAAATATCAATTTTCTGAATCAACTAATCTGACTGTGGATAATCCTATTGCTATGTTCATATTTCCTCCCTTCAATAAAAAAACACCCTGAAAGGGTGTTTTATTTGGTGGCGGGGGGGAGATTTGAACTCCCGACCTTCGGGTTATGAGCCCGACGAGCTACCAGACTGCTCTACCCCGCGAGGTTGGATAAGCATACAACTCAGCTTATACGTTTGCCAATTGCCTTAGCGTTCGTGAAAACGCAGTTCTCCATTTACTTCAAGTTGTACTCCTGGTGAGATCAAGAGGATTTGTTCTTCAAGCTCTTCAAGGCCTATTGGCGTAATCCATTCAAGTTGGCGCAGTAGGTGCAATGCAACAGCATGCTTTGCTCGTTTAGACCCATCCTCAACCTTAATTGCTATTCCTATCCCTTCACCCACTTTGCTTAAGCATTGAATTCCTTCTGCGCCTCCTTTGCTGACAAGTTGACCATGAGCTCGACGCATCAATTCGGTGTCAAAGGCACCATCTCCTGCAACATATTCTGGATAAGCCAGCATTGCTCTTCTGATTTGTTCGAAATCACTATGCTTTGATTCACTTAAATGTGCATATAGAAATGACATTTGTGAAAGTTGTAGAAGTAATGTCTGAGCCCCACAGTCATCCCTTGAGGCAATAAGTTTTTCAGCTGGTGTCCCTAGTAACTCTGCAACTCTTCTATTTATTTCTATTTGTAATGGATGCTTCCTGTGCAAGTAATTATCTAATTGCCACCCCATTTTCTTGGATGTAGCAATAAAAGCAGCATGTTTACCAGAGCAATTGTGCTCTAAAGGACTTACTCGACCGATAGGTATAGGACATTGAAGTAAATCAGCATGCAGGTTTGAATTCCAAAGTATTTTAAAGGCTTCGCGTGCATGTTGTTTGTAGCCCTTATGTGATCCACAAGCAAGAGCTATTGATTTCTCACCACATTTAATCTTGTCAGCTGTTCCACTACTTATGAATGGAAGTGCTTGAAATGGCTTTAATGCTGATCTTATAAAAGTTTTGTAGTCTGCTTCTCCTGCGCACATAAGTACTCTACCTTTTGAATCACTTATAACTGCATGTACTCTGTGGATTGATTCACTGCTTGCTCCGCGCTTTAGAGTAACATTTATTGGAGGATTTTTTCGGCGGTTTAATTTACTTAGTCCATTGTTTAAAGTACTATTGCCCATCTTTCAATTAAGAACCAAATTGTAGATTGTAAGTACTAAGAATATCATAAATGATGTTATTACAATAGATCTTGATAGATTATTGATTGCAGGACGAACTTCATAATGAGCTATAAGTAAATCCCTTTGCCTCCAGCTTATTGGTTTTTCCCATATGTCTCCATCATACCAACCTGTTTTTTCATATTCGACATTTTCAGATATTAGACGCTTAAGAATATAACTCCAACCCATGAATTGCCTGGCCAATAAAAGCATGGGTAAAAATAAACTAACGATACAAGAAACCGCGATTAACTTTGGAATATTATTATGAAGTGTATAGCTTCCCGATGCCACTAATATATTTAAGGGCATTATTAAAATCCAGCTTAGTATTAATCTTCTATAAATATTTGGGGCTTTGTTCAATGGCCAAGAAAAGAACCATGAATCACTTAATTTTTGGAACTCCTGCAATGGTATTTGATTGACAGGGACAGGACATAGATTTGCCTCATTCATAATTGGAATTAATATTAATATGAAGTTGCATATTCATGCTTTTGGCCATGGCTCCAAAAAGCTTCAAGATCATAATATTGTCTTTCATATGGCTGTAAGATATTAATTATTAGCTCACCATAGTCAAGTAATGCCCATTTTGCTTCATTAAATCCTTCTTTACGAAGAGGTAGTCTATTTGCTTTAATTTTAAGTTTATCTTCTATAGAATTAATAATTGCTCTTACATTTACATCGGATAATCCTTCAGCAACGATTATCCAATCAGCTAATGATGAAACTTCATTAATGCGAATTAATTGTATATTTTTGGCTTTGCGATCATCGCATGCTTCAGCTGCAAGTTCTGCAAGATCCTTACTATCCATATACATTTTCGCTAGTGATTGATTGACGAGAACCTTCTTGCTGTGCCATTTCAGTCCTTGCTTTTTCAGCACTTTTTCGCAAAGCTTCAAGCCTATCTTCATAGAAAGATCTTTTCTTTTTCTTTCGTGTTTTTTCTATCATTTCTTTTAAAGCACCACCAAGGCTTTTGTAAGCATTTGGAACGCTATAACCAAACCTGCAGGCTAGATCTATTGCCCTTTCATCTGCAGCTATTGCATCCTGAAGACGTTTCTCAGAGTTGTTTTTGAGGTATAAGCGATAGCCAGCAAAACCTGATAGGCCCAAAGCCATCAAAAGCAATAATCCATCTTGAACCCATAACTCTCCAATTGCTCCGCCAAGACCTATCGCTAAGGCTGCCATCTCCCAACCATCCCTTGGAATGGTGTCATTTTGGATGCGGCCAACTTCATGCCAAAAGAGCATGTTTTTGTGGTCTTGAGCAAAATTCTCCCATTGGTCCAGATCTATTTGAATTTCTACTTCATCTCTACCAATCTCTTCAAGGGTTATTAACGGAGGGTCTACCGCTGCTGCGGCCTCCACGAACACCCAGCTTTGATTCTCTGGAGGCAGCAGCCCTTTAAGGCGCTGGAGTTCGCTCATGTTCTGGAAATCTCCTCTCTAATAAACTTAGCGAGAACGGTGCATTAATTTAATAGTTTACTTAGTACTCTGCACACAGCTACGTGTGAAGCTGGATCTGATGGGAATTAATTTCTAAAGCACATGCCACGGCGTACTGATTTGCGTCGAATTCTTCTGCTTGGGTCTGGTCCAATTGTGATCGGGCAAGCTTGTGAGTTCGACTATTCTGGAACACAGGCATGTAAAGCTCTTCGTGCAGAAGGGTTTGAGGTCGTGTTGGTGAACTCCAACCCTGCTTCAATCATGACTGATCCTGAGATGGCGGATCGTACATATGTTGAGCCCCTTACAGCTGAAGTTGTTACCCGGATAATTGAGTTGGAACGCCCTCAGGCTTTATTGCCAACAATGGGTGGACAAACTTCTCTGAATTTAGCGGTAGAACTTTCTGAGGCTGGAATACTTCAAAAATACGAGGTTGAGCTTATAGGTGCTGATCTATCAGCAATTCGCAAAGCTGAAGACCGATTGCTGTTTAAAAAAGCAATGGAGCGGATAGGAGTAGATGTTTGTCCTTCTGGAATTGCTTCATCAGTAGAAGAAGCAATTATTGTTGGTAATCAAATAAAGAGCTTCCCAAGGATTATCAGACCTGCTTTTACTCTTGGTGGAAGTGGAGGGGGTATTGCATACAATATTGAAGAATTTAATGATATTTGCAAGTCAGGTTTGGATGCTAGTCCTGTTTCTCAGATTCTTATTGAAAAATCTTTATTGGGTTGGAAGGAGTTCGAACTTGAGGTTATGAGAGATTTAGCAGACAATGTAGTAATTGTTTGCAGCATTGAGAATTTTGATCCTATGGGAATACATACAGGTGATTCTATAACCGTTGCACCTGCCCAGACTCTTACTGATCGAGAATATCAAAGACTTAGAGATCAATCAATTGCAATAATACGGGAAATTGGAGTGGCTACAGGAGGAAGTAATATTCAGTTTGCTGTTAATCCAATTGATGGTCAAGTTGTAGTTATAGAGATGAATCCTAGAGTTAGCAGATCATCTGCTTTAGCAAGCAAAGCTACGGGGTTTCCAATAGCTAAAATTGCTGCACTTCTATCGATTGGCTATACACTTGATGAAATAACTAATGATATTACCGGAAAGACTCCTGCATGTTTTGAACCAACAATAGATTATGTAGTTACAAAAATACCGCGATTTGCATTCGAGAAATTCAGAGGTAGTTCCGCTGTTTTAACTACATCAATGAAATCAGTAGGTGAGGCTATGGCTATAGGAAGATGTTTTGAAGAGTCATTCCAAAAGGCAATTAGATCTTTGGAAATTGGATTTTCGGGATGGGGTTGTGATAGGCCAGATCAATTATTAGAACCTGTAGAAATTGATCGTTTACTCAGATCACCTTCACCAGATAGGATTATGGCTATAAGGACAGCAATGATGCAAGGCCGTAGTAACTTAGAAATAACATCTCTAACCAAGATTGATCCATGGTTTCTATCTAAGTTGAGAAATTTAATAGATATTGAGAGGAAATACTTATTGGGAAAGGTACTATCAGACATTGATAAAATGACTCTATTCAAATTAAAAAAATACGGATATTCGGATCGTCAAATAGCATGGGCAACGAAATCTGATGAATTTGATGTTAGAAGGCTAAGAAAAGAGTTTTCAATAATACCTGTTTATAAAACGGTAGATACATGTGCTGCTGAATTCGCTTCTAATACTCCTTATCATTATTCTACTTATGAATTACCTATTCAAAAATTAGATCTTAAGACTGGAATTAAACAGTTAGATATTCAAAATGAAGTGTCTCATGATTCATCTCCTAAAGTATTGATATTAGGTGGGGGTCCTAATCGAATTGGACAAGGTATCGAGTTTGATTATTGTTGTTGCCATGCATCATTCGAAGCACATAAGCAGGGTTATTTGACAATTATGATGAACAGCAACCCTGAGACTGTCTCTACTGATTATGACACTAGTGATAGGCTCTATTTTGAACCTTTAACGCTTGAAGATGTTTTAAATGTTATAGAACAGGAAGAGCCCGATGGAGTAATTGTTCAATTTGGCGGCCAGACACCATTGAAATTGTCAATGCCCCTATTGGAGTGGTTAGAAAAGAATAAAGAAAAACTCTCTAAAACAAAGATTTGGGGAACATCACCCAGATCTATAGACACAGCTGAGGATAGAGAATTATTTGAAATAATATTGCGCAAATTAGAAATTCGACAACCTCGTAATGGCATTGCAAGGACAAAAGAGCAAGCCAAGCAAATTGCTGATCGTATTAAATATCCTGTTGTTGTTCGACCCTCTTATGTTCTAGGTGGTAGAGCGATGGAAGTAGTTTTTGATGAAGAAGAACTTAATAGATACATGTCTGAAGCGGTAAATGTAGAACCCGAACATCCTGTGCTAATTGATCAGTACTTAGAAAATGCTGTCGAAGTAGATGTTGATGCACTTTGTGATTGTGACAATCAAGTTGTTATTGGTGGTCTAATGGAGCATATAGAACCAGCAGGCATACATTCTGGTGACTCTGCTTGTTGCCTACCTACAGTTTCACTTGGAACCAATTCACTTCAGACTATAAGAAGTTGGACTAAGGAACTCGCTTTAGCTTTAAATGTGAATGGACTGATTAACCTGCAATTTGCAATACAGAGAGATAAATTAGGGTCAGAGAAAGTTTTTATCATTGAAGCAAATCCAAGAGCTTCAAGAACAGTACCCTTTGTCTCAAAAGCTACTGGCGTTCCATTAGCAAAAATCGCAACTAGCCTTATGACTGGAAATACTTTGGAATCTATAGGTCTTATAAAAGAGCCAATCCCGCCAATACAGGCTGTCAAGGAAGCAGTCTTACCCTTTAGAAGATTCCCTGGAGCAGATAGTGTGCTTGGCCCAGAGATGCGATCCACTGGCGAAGTGATGGGATCTGCCCAGTCTTTCGGTATGGCATATGCAAAATCATCAATAGCAGCTGGGGAAGCACTTCCTACCTCTGGAATTGTTTTTCTATCGACTCATGACCGTGACAAACCAGAATTGATCCCAGTTGCCAAAAGACTTATTGAATTAGGCTTTGGTCTTGTTGCTACTTCAGGTACTGCTAAAGCCTTAGCAAAGGTAGGTCTTGATGTTGAAACGGTCTTAAAGGTTCACGAAGGACGTCCAAACATTGAGGATTTGATCAGGTCTGGTGAGATTCAGTTGGTGATCAACACTCCTATAGGCAGACAGGCAACGCATGACGATAAATATCTTCGTAGAGCTGCTCTTGATTATTCAGTACCTACAGTTACCACCTTGGCAGGAGCAAGAGCTGCTGTTGAAGGAATTTGTTCATTGCAAGAGCATTTGCCTTCTATTCAAGCTTTACAGGATATGCACTCATGCAAATAAATAATATTGTTAGTGGTTCTGAATGCAGAGTTCAATTTCGTGCGGCCTATGAGAATCGATATACATGGGATGGAGATTTTCCAGGATATAAAGGTAATTGTGCTTGGGATAATGGAAGTCGAGTTTTGGAAGGTTCATTTGAGTTGGGAAGAGATTTAAAGGTATCTGTAATGGGAATCAATGATGAAGTTGTTAATAAGGCAATAACATCTCAACTATGGGAAGTTTCTGTACATAGAGTTCGAAGAAGTTTCGAGGAGACTCATAAATTAAATACTTTCACTGCTGGTGATATTAATAGCATTGGGATTGAGATTATTGTTGGTGGTAAGAATAAAGGTGATCTTTATAGAATTAAAGATAATACTATTACAATGGTTTATCGCCATATTCACGGAACTCTGGTCACCATTTATACGAAAAATGTGATTAATACCGTTAATGGTTATTTAAGTAAATCCTATTCGAGTCAATACAGTAATCCGACTACAGGGGAAAAGTCCTCTGGTAAAAATCATTACGTAGATTCTTTTGTCCCTTTATATGAGGATGGACCATTGGTTTTATCACAGAGAGTAATAAAAACAGAATCATTCCAGCAGAATCCTCCTTCTCAACAGAAATTTACTTTCTTTGATTTAAATAAGCTTAAATAGTTAGTTGCAACCGTAGTCACCATGTGACAGCATCTAGTACAGTTTTCAACTTAGTTAAGTGGTCAGTACGCCTGCTAGTAAGTTCTCTTATATTATTTTTGCTCAGACCTCAGGAACTATTGAACAATTAATACAGCAAATAAATAATCCAATTAACAGCTTTGCTTGGGGTTGGCCAACAGTGATCCTAATAGCTCTTACTGGAATAGTAATGATGGTGGGACTTGGATTTATGCCATTGATTCGAATTCCATACGGAATTCGAATGATGCTTAGTCCTCCTTCTGCGGTTGTCGGAGAAGGTGAGATAAGCCCTTTTCAGGCATTAATGACATCGCTTTCAGCAACGATTGGAACTGGGAACATTGCTGGTGTAGCAGCAGCCATTGCTGTTGGAGGACCAGGCGCAATCTTTTGGATGTGGTTAATTGCAATTTTTGGGATTGCTACTAAATATGCTGAAGGTGTTTTAGCTGTTCACTTTCGCGAAGTTGACCCTCTTGGGAACCACGTTGGTGGACCAATGTATTACATCAAAAATGGTCTAGGTAGAAAGTGGGCTTGGTTAGGAACTGCATTTGCTCTTTTTGGAATGCTGGCTGGTTTTGGGATTGGT
>QCRS01000024.1 GCA_003211755.1 Prochlorococcus sp. AG-463-F15
CATGAGCAACCATCCTGAGCAATCTTTCTTGCGAGTCAATGCGGTTGATCAGAGTCTCATTCTCTTGACGTAGAACTAATAATTCATCCTCAAGCAGTAACTCTCTTTGAGTTCGACTGTTGTCAATACCTGTTGGCTTTGAGCTAAGTCCTAACCCACTTACAAAATCCTCTTGTTCCCATCTTGGTAGCCAACTTTTCAGTTGTTGAAAGATGCTGCTTCCTATAAATATTTGCTTTGGGGCTGGTGCAAGTTTTACCAGAGCAGGAATAGCTACTAATCTATGAAGTTCAAGAAGTTCAGGCTGTTCACTAGGGTTGGCTAATTGAAGATTTACATGGAAACCGCAGTCCTCTTTCTCAAGATATTGAATAAGTGATCTGATATCCCCTCTTAAGAGGTGTTTTCGATCTGCCACTAGAAGCAGCTGCAGCTCTTGCCTTTTGTTGAGATCGACCCCACTCACAGTGTCGAGCTCCTAAGAATCTTGCAGAACACATTATTAGGTTTTTTCGTAACTTGCAGTACCACTAATAACTTCTTGAATGATTTTCGTTACCCAAGACTCTTTTTTAAAGGCCACAGTAACTGGATGCATAATGAATAATCCCTTATATAGGCCGAAATTGGCATGGTAGGAATTGATCTTGATACTAATTTGCACAGTTAGTTTGACCTTATAAGTAATTTGTTTTTAGAAATCATACTTTTTCTAGTATGATTTAGCGCTTGGTAATTAAAATGAGATATTTTACATTAGGTATGTTTTGTATAAATTATCACTTAGCCTGCTCCTCTGACTTTTGTTGATGAAATCACCTCCTTTAAAAGGTTGTTTGAAATGTTGTAAAGTTTTGCCAACTTAATTAAGGGTAATTTATTTCTCCTACTCATTAATTCCCTGAGTTGATCTATCATTTTAAATCCCTAGGATTGCTGGGCATAGCTCTTTTTAGAAGTAAAAAAAACAGTTAGAGAATTTTTCTTGGCTTGTTTTAAATTAGAGTTGCGTAGCTAGTCCATTTATTAAAGAGGACCTCATAGACCTTTGCCTCATAACATGTAATTATTGTGTTAATTAAAAACAGGTGCTTATAGCACCTGTTTTGACTTTCAGAGTTAATCCGTTGAAAATTCTTCCTCGCCGACTAACCAGACTACTAGCAATGCCATTTTTGCTAGTCCCAATTGCTATTGCAAGTTGTGGCTCGCCAAACCCATTGCGTGGAGATATTGATGCTTCCAATGCAGAAATTAATACTAAGCAAACCCCAGCTAGTGATGAGGATATTTTCCTTTATAGAGGAATAGGTGCTTCCTACCTTTGTAATGCAAGAACTGCAGGCGTAGATTTCCCTAAAGCAGTTGGGGTTGCTGCTGCAACATACGCACAGGTCCTTAATGGAAGGCATGGAGGTATCGTCGCTTCAGCTGGAGATAAGAAATTAACGAGCAAACAGCTTTTTGCAGGTGCTGAATTTCAGATAATAACGGGTGCTTTGCAATATTGCCCAGACCAAGTCCCTGAGGATGTTAAGGAGAAGGTTAAACAAGCTATTGACAAGAAAAATGAGGTTAAAAATTAATTTTAATAAGGACTAACATTTAAGCATTTATTGTTTTTTTTAATCTTGCTTTATCTTCTGATAATAGTGAACTCTTTATTACAACTTAAACAATCATCCAAATGAGCAAGAAAGAAGAGCTTGTGAGACTATCTGAATACACTCCATATCCCTTTCAAATCCCAAGAATAGAACTTGATTTTTTTATATATGAAAAATACGTAGTTTTAATATCTACTATGGAAATAGAACCTTTGTCGAAAGAAAATATTCCTATGGTTCTAAAGGGAATTAATCTAGAACTTGATGAAATTATTATTCAAGGCCAAGTACTGACAAACGATAAATATATACTTTCAACTAAGGAGTTAATAATTAAAGACCTCCCAGTAGAACCTTTTAAATTAAAGATCAGGAATAGAATTAATCCTTTTGAAAATAATTCTTTAGAAGGACTTTATTTGAGCGAATCCTTACTTGCGACTCAATGTGAGGCTGAAGGTTTTAGACGGATTTGCTTTCATCCTGATCGTCCTGATGTGCTAAGTAAATATCTTGTCAGAATCGAAGCAGAGCATAAGAAATTTCCGCTTTTATTGTCAAACGGCAATAAGATTTACTCTTCTAATTCTACTCAGGATCCCTCTCGCCATATGGTTGTTTGGGATGACCCATTCCCTAAGCCTTCTTATCTATTTGCATTGGTAGCAGGAAATTTAGAGAGAGAAAGTGATATCTTTATAACAAGGTCTGGCCGCAAAGTAGTTATAAATTTGTATGTTGATGAAGGGGACAAACTATATTGTAATCATGCAATTAAATCTCTAAAGAAGGCAATGAGATGGGATGAGGATATTTATCAATTAGAATATGATTTGGATGAATATAATATTGTTGCTGTTAGGCATTTTAATATGGGAGCTATGGAGAATAAAAGCCTAAATATTTTTAATTCTAAATTAGTTCTAGCAGATTCAGAAATTGCAACCGATGATGAGCTCAGAAGAATAGAAGGCGTTATTGCTCATGAGTACTTTCATAATTGGACGGGGAATCGAATTACATGTAGGGATTGGTTCCAACTCTCTCTCAAAGAAGGTCTAACAGTATTTAGAGATCAGTCATTTACTGCTGACTTGCATTCAGAGTCTTCTAAGCGCATTGAGGATGTTTCTTTCCTAAGGAGTACTCAATTTATCGAGGATTCAGGGCCTACTTCTCATCCGGTTAAACCAAAGGAATATTTAGCAATAGATAATTTTTATACCACCACTATCTATGAAAAAGGTGCCGAGATTATTAGAATGCTCTATACGATCCTAGGTCATAAACCTTTTATAAAGGGAATGAATCTATATGCTAAAAGATTCGATGGATGTGCAGCTACAACTGAAGACTTCATTCAATCAATAGTTGAAGGTGCTTGTGTTGAAAAAAATAATCTTAATTTTGATGCTAATCAATTCTCTGAATGGTATAATCAAAAGGGTACTCCACATGTTGTGATTTCTAGAGAATGGGAATCAAAGACAGGTAAATTAATCCTTAAAGTTGAACAGAATAATCCAAAATATAAAGATAAATCAAGTCAAACCCCATTAATCATTCCTCTTTTAATGGCTGTACTGACTCCTGATGGTCGATTAAATGAGGAGACATTATTTATTCTTGATAAGCATAAAAAGGACTTTTTAATTGAAGATTTACCTCCAGGGGAAAGAGTTCCAACATTATCACTCTTTAGACGTTTCTCTGCACCCGTAACTTGGAAGTCAGATTTGTCTAATGAAGAGTTATTCTATCTATTTAAGTTTGATGATGATCCTTTCTCTCGCTGGGATGCAGGACAGAAATTGATGCATAAGGCGTTACTTGAAAGAGCTTCTAATACTCCTGATTTTGAATTAGAATCCAATTTGGTTGCAACTTTTGAGTATTTAATAGCCAGTGTTGGTGAACAAGATCCAGAAGCTTTATCAACATTGCTTAATCTTCCCGGATTATCAGAGCTAGAAATTGCTCAGCAACCTGCTGATCCTATTGGCTTATATAGTTCGAAAATATACTTAGAGTCTTTACTTGGAAAGAAATTACGTTGTCAATTAAGAGCGCTCCTTTCAAAGATCAGCGCATCTTGTGCTCTTAATTGGCCTAATGGACAAGGAGTTCGCAAAATGATCACCCTTTCCTGGCGCTGGTTATCTTTAGGAGGGGATGTGGAGATTCGTGGTGACTTGCTTCAAATAGTTAGCGGAAGTTCAATGACAATGACAAGAGCAGCACTTAATGCATTGCAACCTGTTGCTTGCCAAGAGAGAGAACTGGCGATGATAACTTTTTATAACCTCTGGAAAGATCGGCCAGTCATACTTGATGCTTGGTTCTCTTTGGAGGCTTCAACTCCTAGGAAAGATAGTCTCCAAAGAGTTAAGGAATTGCTCTTTCACCCTCTCTTTGATCCAAAAGCTCCAAATGCAGTTAGGGCAGTTTTAGGCGGCTTCTCATCAAACATTAAGGCTTTTCATTCAATTGATGGCAGTGGATACAGATTTATCGTTGATCAAATAATTGATTTAGATCAAAGAAATCCTATTACTGCGTCAAAAATGGCCAAGGTCTTTTGTCGGTGGAGGAGTTACTCAGCTGTAAACCGTAAGGCAATGTATAAAGCATTACTTACACTTTCCGAATCAGAACTTTCATCAAATACTAGAGAAGTTGTTCAACTTATTCTGTCGGAATAATATTTAAGGTCCAAGCTTCAATTTTTGAATTATATAATCTTATTGACTCTAACATATGCTTTCCTGACTAATCTTAAGACTCACCTCCTGCAATTATTCTTATTAGCGAAACATTGAACTTATTGAGCTCTCTTCATGAATTCGCCAGATAGCCTCCCCTAACATGTTGGCTACGGATAAGATTTTTAATTGTGAGAAATAATCTTTATCTTTTATAGGGATACTATTGGTTACGATTACCTGCTCAAATAATCCTTTTAAGGTCAATCTTTCGAAAGCAGGTGGAGAGAAAACAGCATGGGATGCGCAAGCAATAACCCTTTGTGCTCCTTCTTTTCGTAATAGTTCTGCACCAGCACATATCGTACCTCCAGTATCAATCATGTCATCTATAAGGATTGCCGTTTTATCTTTTACATCTCCAATCACGGTGAGACTCTGGGAAACATTATGAGCTGATCGACGTTTGTCAATTATGGCTAGTGGTGCATCTTTCATTTGCTTAGCAAAAGCTCTTGCTCTGGCTACTCCCCCCACATCTGGAGAAACAACTACTACCTCTCCCAATTTTTGTTTAGCAAGATAGCTAACTAATACAGGCGAGCCATATATATGGTCACATGGGATATCAAAATAACCTTGTATTTGTGCAGAATGTAGATCCATTGCGAGAACTCGATCTACACCT
The DNA here is from genome assembly GCA_003211755.1 of Prochlorococcus sp. AG-463-F15. GTDB lineage: Bacteria > Cyanobacteriota > Cyanobacteriia > PCC-6307 > Cyanobiaceae > AG-363-K07. The sequence goes on from QCRS01000024.1 coordinate 4,998, forward strand.
GACTTGACTAGTAAATTTGCAGTTAACTTTGCTGTTATTGATTCTCGGCCTGCAGTTTTGCGATCTGCTCTGGCATAGCCGTAGTAAGGGATTACGGCAGTTATTTGTCGAGCGGACGCACGCTTGCATGCGTCGACCATGATCATTAGCTCCATCAGGTTGTCATTTACTGGAGCACAGGTGGGTTGTATTAGAAAAACATCGCAACCTCGGATTGATTGTTGAATCTGCACATAAAGCTCACCATCAGCGAATCTTTTACAAACAAGTGGGCCATCAGTAATTCCTAGATAGGCTGCTATTTCTTTGGCAAGTGCAGGATTTGATGTGCCACTGAATAGACGAAGTCTGGAAGTGTCCAGTGAAATGCTCTCCTCTTCAGTGCGAGCTACTGTCTGAAAACTTGTCACGGTGCTCGCAAGCAATAATTGCTGTCTACTGATCGTAATGCTGGGTAGGCACCTCTCCAATATTCTTTATATCGTTACGCTTTCAGTATGTCTTCTTGTAAGCCTTTTTTAGTTGGTGCTGGTTGTCTTCCTGTAGATGAGATGAGAGCAGGATCAAATGCAATAGCGAAAGCATGGGGCGGCAAATTAATTGAATATTCATGTAGTGATGACCCCAAAGAAGTCCTTGGTTCATTGCCTGAAGAGGAAGGGTTGGTTCAGCTTCTCGGTGATGCAGCTATGCACAATTCATATGGAGGAAGCTGGTTAGAGGCGCTTGGAGCATGGAGACAACCAATTGTTTTGATGACAATTCCAACATCCTCTGGAGATTTGCCTGGGTTTGCTTCTGCTTATAAAGCTCTCTGTGAGTCCCTTAGTGTTCCTCTTGTTGGGATTGTTCAAATAGGCGGAGATTGGGAGTCATTACACCGCAGATTAGATGGACTCCCTTGGTGTGGGTGGCTTTCAAAAGACTGTCAATCTGATCTGGTTAATAGTGATACTTTGATTAAGTATGAAGCTTTAAAAGCTGAAGAAATTGTCTTGAGGTTGCGTCAAAGGCTTATGGATATAATTGTTTGAAGATTGCTGATCTACCACTAGTTAGTATTTATATTATCTGGACTTATTCATGGAGTTGTTAGCACTATTCTACATTTAGAAAGAAGGAATTACTTCCAATACCGGTGGGTCTTGAGATTCTCTTATCGCATAGATAAAACTTATTAGCTCTCTCTGACTTAGGTTGGTTGTCGTGGTTTCAATAATTTCTTTCGATAGAGTTTGTATACTTGAAGTGCTTTCTGGAGATCTTAGCTGGCGCCAAAAACCTATAACTATAGCTTTCTTTATCATTCTCATCTTTGCTTTACTATACTTTTTCCCTTTATATGCTAATACTTTCCCAACTTGGAATCCATTAAGGTCTTGAACTGCAGCTGGTAAGAATACAGATTGTTTTTTGTTTATACTTTTTATACTAAAGGATGTATTTAATGATACTGTAACTCCACCTACTCCATTAATTAATTTTTCAAGTGTTTGAGTATTGGCTATTAAATAACGTTGTGGCTCTCCTTTGGGAAGCTTCAAAAGTTTAGAAACAATATTTGCACTAAGTTCTACCCCACCGTCTTGATGGATTTTGGATAGCGGTTTAAGATTTTTTTCCCCTGGCAGAATGATCTCTAATTCAGTTGGTATTTGTATTAAGTGAAGTGGTTTGTTGGGAGATATTTTTATTAATGAGATGTTGTTCAAATTAATTAAGCTCCTTAAACTATTGTCCTCGATTTGAAGATTAGAGCTTGAATTATTAACCCCTATTATTAGAAGACTAATAGGCATCTTTGGAATAGGTATGTTATTCAGCTGGAGTCCTATCAAAGAGTTATTGGGTGCAACCTGATCAGGGAGTGGCCAAGTCAGATTTATTATTGAACTAGTTATCCATAGGCCCCCTAGTGCTGCTCCAATACGATGTAATGCTTTGCCAAAAGTGCTTCCTGAGAAGTTATTTCTTATTTCTTTTGACTCGCCTTTATGCATACAAGTTCTAAGCCTGATTGATCTTACCTGTTTCTTTAGGAGCTTTGCTGGAACAAGAATAATACCTTTTGACAGATTTACATACCTTTGTCAGATCTAATTGATGTGATCCTAGTTAACTGTTCTTTGTGTTACTTCTCTAGATTTGATTTTTCCTGTTGCAAATTGTTTTTCTTGTTTGGAAACCATTACATGAAATCCTGACAATTGCAATTTTATATCTTGTTTTTATTATAGGAAAAATCTCTTAAGAACTTCTCATGTGCTTAGTATTCCTTTGAATTCCAAAGTTTGTCTTTTAATTGGAGGCCTTTAGTTGCCAAAGAAAAATTAGTTGTATTACCTTTTGTTCCCTCCCACATAGCTAATGCCTCATAGCAGTCCATCTTCGGCTCGTTCAATTGGTGTGTTGCTTCATCCCTCCGCATTGCCTCTTAGTCCTGCTTTTGGTAGCTTTGGTTCCCCTTCTCGGGAGTGGATTAAGTCACTAGCACTTAATGGAATTGGGGTATGGCAGTTTTTACCCTTAGCTCCTTGTGATCCGTCAGGTTCTCCATATAGCTCCCCTTCAAGCTTTGCTTTTAATCCGTGCTTCCTTGATGCGAAAGATCTTGCCAAAGAAGGTTTTATATCTGATTCGGAAATTGATTTTCTTCCTGGTACGAATCAATTAAACATCTCTTCAGTTGATTTTTGTTTAGCTGAAAAAAGAAGTGAAAGGTTGGGTCAGTTATTAAGGAACAGTTGGTCAAATCAAGGGGTAAAAAGACATCTTGAATTCAATGATTGGTGTAATAAACAGTTTTGGTTAGAGGATCATGTTTCTTTTATGGAACTTCGTCGCCAATATGATGGTCTTCCATGGTGGAAATGGCCAAAAGCTTTTGCAATGCGCAATCGAATTGCCTTGCAATTTTGGAAAAGGAAACATCAAAACAATTTATTGGAACATCGTTTGATGCAGTGGCATTTAGATCGTCAATGGAATGCACTAAGAAAGTTGGCTAAGGAGTTGGGTGTTTTGCTTTTTGGTGATATGCCTTTTTATGTATCACGAGATAGTGCTGATGTTTGGAGTAGTCGATCACTCTTCTCTATTAAACCTGGAGGTAAATTAGATAATCAGAGCGGAGTGCCACCAGATTATTTCTCCTCTACAGGTCAACTTTGGGGTACGCCTGTTTACCGATGGGAGCAACATAAGGCTACTCATTTTAATTGGTGGAGAAGAAGATTTGCCCGACATTTGCAGCAAGTGGATCTCCTAAGACTTGATCATTTTCGGGCACTTGATTCTTACTGGGAAGTAGCAGGCAACAAAGACACTGCTGAAGATGGTGCATGGAAGCCTTCTCCAGGTTCAGATTTACTTAAGTTGTTAAGAACTGACTGTGGAGGGAAGCTGCCTTTGGTTGCAGAAGATCTTGGTGTTATTACTCCAAAGGTCGAAAAGCTTAGAGATGAATTTGGGTTGCCAGGAATGAAAATTCTCCAGTTTGGATTTGATGGTAATTCAAATAACCCATACCTTCCAGAGAATATTCAAGGCAATAGCTGGGTTGTTTATACTGGTACACATGACAATCCAACAAGCTTAAGTTGGTGGAATTCATTAGATATAGATATTAAGGAACGTATTAATCAACTATCTAATAATGCAATTGATTCCCCTGGTTGGAGGCTAATTGATATGGGCTTAAAGACTGAAGCAAGTCTTGTTGTAGTGCCTTTACAAGATTTGCTTTCTTTAGATGATCAAGCAAGATTCAATACACCTGGGACTATAGAGAATAATTGGAATTGGAGATTGATTAGTTTAGATGAAAATCTTTTTGAAGCACTAAAGGATTATGGTGAACTTGGAATGCTTTGGGGACGTTCTTTAGAAGGAGTAGAAGGTTTGTTTGACTATTCATCAAAATTGTAGTGACCATTAATGACATCTCTTGGTAAGTAACTTTTACCTGCCCAAATGATTTGATCATTTTTTGTTGGTGGCGGAATAATTTTAACTTTGATAGGGGGTATTAGCTTTAGAGTGATTTTACCTTTTACTTCGTTGAAATTAGCTTGATATCTACTCTCACTGAATATGGTTAATTCACTTTCTTGATTAAGATTTAATTCCAGCAAGCCAACAGCATTTACTTTCTTGAAACCCTTTATTAGTGAAATAAATGGATTTGAACGACTGGTTTTAAAGTTCAGATTTGTTCCTGCTGGATTATTTGATTCAATACTTTCGGATAAGTTTTCTTGTACTATTGGTTTACTTGATAGGTTTGGGGTGATGGGTCCAATTAAATGACTGTTAACCTTAGAAAGATATCTTTGTTGGTAATTTAAGCCAAAGATACTGATAAGCATTAATATTAGATATAGAAGATTGCCTTGCCAGGTTCTAAAGATATCTATATTTCTTAGAGTAAATGTTTTGGATGATTTTTTATCTGAAGATTTTCTATCACCTTGTAGTATTCCATTAAGGGTGTTCTTTTGCAGATTTAATTCACTCTCAAGGATAGTTAGCATTGAACAAAGGTAGGCTTTCTCCGGTAATTTCTTTTCCCATCCTTCCTCAATTGCTTCTAATACTGTAGTTGTGATTCTTGTTCTTTCGGCAAGCTCACTTCTGCTAATCCCATACTCTTCCCTTCTCTCTTTGACAATACGTCCTGCTTCCATTAATAACCTTTTTGAGCTGATATCAGCTTCTTTCCCTCTATTACTTGTTGACCTTTGCTTGAACCAATGGATTTTAAATGACATTATTAAGGGAACTAGGATTGTGGTTTTACTCTTAATAAGTGTATTTCCTCTTCTTTTAATTTCCTCCAACCTCCTTCTTTTAAATTGTTTAGTTTAATGGCTCCAATTGCAATACGTTGAAGATCAATCACTCGGTGCCCAAGAATAGTAGCTACTCTGCGAATTTGCCTATTTCTTCCTTCCTTTAGGACTATTTGTAGAAGACTTCTACTATTTGTTGATTGAACCAATTCGACCTTTGCTTTCAATGTATCCTTGCCATTAAGAATTACACCATCTCTCCACCTTTGAAGTATTCTGTCAGAAGGTATCCCTTCAACCCATACTTTATAGGTCTTCGAATGTGAATAACTTGGATGAGTCAATTGCAGTGTCAATTCACCATTATTCGTTAGAAGTATTGCGCCTCGACTATCAAAATCTAGGCGTCCTACAGGGTGAAGTCCTTTTCTTTTTTTAGGAGGGAGAAGATCTAAAATAGTTTGCCTTCCATGGGGGTCGTCACAAGTGCTTATTACACCAACTGGTTTATTGAGAAGATAAACTATCTTCTCCAACTTATTATGTAGCAAATAATCATCAACGAAAATTTCATCAGAATCTGGATCGGCTTTATCTCCTAGCTGAGCTTCTCTTCCATTTATAGTTACACGTTTTTGAGTTAGCAATATCTCAGCTTTGCGTCTAGAGCATATACCAGCTTCTGCGATTATCTTTTGTAGCCTTAGCTTCGACATTTTGTTTTGCGCTTATATGCCTGAAAGATCTATTTTATTCTAGTAAATATCTTATTACAATACATTGATTAATGATTACCTAAATAAATAAAATTTAAAGACATAGATATTTGAACATTCATAGGAATTACCTACATTTCAGATTTCCTAACCAATGATAGGTTAGGAAATATAGAGGTTTCGATATTATCTGTGCCTTTCTCGTCACCAGTTGAAGTTGATTTGGTGCGTTCCTATCTACGTGATATTGGACGAGTGCCGTTGCTCTCTCATGAGCAGGAAATCACTTTGGGGCGTCAAGTGCAGGAATTGATGTCTTTGGAATTGCTTGAGTCTGAGTTAGAGGCGAAAATAGGTGAAAAGCCTAGTCCTGAGTCGCTTGCTGTGACTGCGGGCTTAACTCCTATACAGCTGAAGAAGAAGTTGAAGAGTGGTCGCCGTGCGAAGGAACGCATGGTTGCTGCGAATTTGCGATTGGTTGTCAGTGTTGCGAAGAAGTACACGAAACGGAATATGGAGCTTTTGGATTTAATTCAAGAGGGAACGATTGGATTGGTGCGAGGCGTTGAAAAATTTGATCCGACGCGTGGATATAAATTCTCAACATATGCCTATTGGTGGATTCGACAGGGAATTACTCGTGCACTTTCAGAGAAGAGTAGAACAATTCGCTTGCCTATCCATATCACTGAAATGCTTAATAAATTGAAGAAGGGTCAACGAGAGTTGAGTCAGGAGATGGCCCGTACACCAACTTTGACTGAATTGGCTGAGTTTGTAGAGCTTCCAGAGGCGGATGTCAAAGAGTTGATGTGTAGTGCGCGTCAGCCGATGAGCTTGCAAATGAATGTGGGAGATGGTGAGGAGACAGTGCTTCTTGATTTACTTGCAGGCGATCAAGAGTTGCTGAGTGAGCAAATTGAGAGTGATTGCATGAAGGGAGATTTGGAGACAATGCTTGAACAATTGCCAGAGTTACAGTCTCGAGTCTTGAAGATGCGATATGGAATGGATGGGGACGATCCTATGAGCCTTACTGGAATTGCGAAGGATTTAGGTATGAGTCGTGATCGTGCACGGCGCTTAGAAAGAGATGGACTTGCTCATCTCAAGCGCTCACCAAAAGAGCTGAAAGAATATTTAAGAACTTGATTTAAATTACTTTTGTATTAATTTATTCCTAACTACATTAACTCAAAATATTCTTCTTGAATCAGGTTTATACGCAATCCCTTTAGAAGATTCTCATTGATTTATGTTGTTAGTGGATTTAGCTTTCTTATCATATTTTCAGCTATTTGTTTGGGCTTAAATTTACGTTTAAGTAGTTTGAATAGGTTTTTGATATCATCAGTATTTAATCTTTCATCCTTAATTAATGTCATTAATAGATTTTTCCTTAAAAGAGTTCCATTAGGACTTACAAGTAACTTGAACCCTGCACCTGCAACTGGTAAAAGATCTGCTTCGGATTCTTTTGTATCTTTTATAAGTACATCCAGCAGACTCTCTAACCGGTCTAAACGCAGACCACCATTCTTGTCGAAAATTACATCTAGCAATATTGCAAGCATTTCTTCTGTTTCCCCAGCAAGAAGACGCCTTGCTACATAAGGATAAGCTACGCCGAGAATTTTGAAGCTTGGATCTAATTTTAAGGCAAGCCCTTCTTGACTGACTACAGCACGAATTATTAAAGCAAAACGTGCAGGAACTCTAAATGGATAGTCGAACATTAATTCAGAGAATTTGTCGGTTATTGTTTTGAAGTTGAAAGAAAGAACCTCTTCTCCAAATGCCCTCCCTAGGACTTGTTCTAAGACCGGAATAATTGCTATAAGGTTTTGTTTAGAACTAAGGAAACCAAGTCTCTGGAAGTCTTTAGCTAGCAAATCAAACTCTTTATTTATTAAATGAACAATTGCACCGGTAAGCGTAAGCCGATCTGTATTAGAGATTGTATCCATCATTCCAAAGTCTATATATGCAATATGACCAAGATCTCCAGTCTTTCCTTTTAAGGCAAACATATTGCCAGGATGCGGATCAGCGTGAAAATATCCAAACTCCAGTAATTGTTGAATTCCGCTGACTACTCCAGTTTTGATTAATGCAGTTGGATCAAGAGAATGCTTCCTAAGCTCTTTGCTATCTTTTAATTTTATTCCGTGAACCCAGCTAGTGGTAATTACCTTTTTGGAAGAAACAAGATGCTCCACATTAGGAACAGTTATAGCAGGATTATCTCTAAACAGCCTGGAAAACTTTTCTGCATTCTTTGCTTCTAGTTTGTAGTCAATTTCTTCAAATATTGTACGGCCAAATTCATCAATTATATCTCCTAGTTGAAAACCAAGATTTAAAGGAAGGATAGGTGAAGAGATTATACTTAGTGCTTTTATTATTACTAGGTCCCTTCTTAGAATGAAAGGAAGATTAGGTCGTTGTATTTTTACTGCTACCCAATAATCCCCTTGCAACCTTGCTTTGTAAACCTGCCCAAGACTTGCTGAAGCAATAGGTTCATCAGGAAACTCTTCAAATATTTGTTTTGCTGGGGCGCCAAGCTCTTTCTCAATGATTTTAAGAGCTTCTGAGTTTTCAAATGGTGGCAAATTGTCTTGAAGGTTGGCCAGTTCTTCAAGCCAGTCACGTCTTACTAAATCGGGACGTGTGGATAGAGCTTGACCAACTTTTATAAAGCAGGGGCCTAAGCGAGTGAGAGTGTTTAAAAGGCTTTTCGCGAGGTTTTTATGTACTTCATCATCATCGCTTGAACCTTGTATCAGCATTCTTATCGTAAGTATGAGCAGTGAAATGAGTATTTGAAACAATCTAGGTATCAATATCCAGGGTCTGAAAAATAACCAGACCAGATCTCTATTTGCGTCGTAGCGTATAACTGCTTGACGTGTTGCCTTAGTAGAAGATGTATTGATCACGTTATTGGAACCTTACGGCATTTTGTTGTTCAGACTTTAGAAAGGAGGAGATAAACGCATGGACATTGATTCTTTACTAACTTTCGATAGAGGGAGAAGCCTTTTTTTACCTGCCCATGGGAGAGGAGCTGCTTTACCTAAGGAATTAAAACAACTTTTGAAAAATCGAGCTGGAATTTGGGATTTACCTGAATTGCCAGGAATAGGCGGCCCACTTGATGCTCATGGCGCTGTTTTTATAAGTCAAAAGCGTTCAGCCGTTGGGATGGGAGCAGACAGGTGTTGGTATGGGATTAATGGGGCGACAGGGCTTTTGCAAGCAGCCCTTTTCTCCATGGCTAGGCCTGGTCAGGCGGTTTTGATGCCTCGTAATGTTCATCGCAGCCTTATTCAAGCGTGCGCATTATCTGATTTGAATCCTTTGCTTTTTGATGTCCCGTTCCTTTCTGACCGGGGGCATGTTGTGCCTCCCGACGAAATGTGGATTCAAGAAGTATTAGACGAACTTCCTATTGAGGGAGTCGAAGTTGGTGCAGTTGTTTTGGTCAACCCCACTTATCACGGCTATGCAAGTGATTTAGAACCTCTTGTGAAGATATTTCATCAAAGAGGTTGGCCGGTTTTAGTGGATGAGGCTCATGGAGCCCACTTTGCAAGTGGTATTAAAAAGCAATTGCCAGCATCAGGGCTATCAGTAGGTGCTGACTTAATAGTGCATTCTTTGCATAAGTCTGCAGCTGGTCTTGTCCAAACTGCAGTTTTGTGGCAACAGGGAGATCTAGTTGATCCTATTGCAGTTGAAAGAAGTATTAGTTGGGTTCAGACCTCTAGTCCAAGTGCTTTGTTGCTTGCTTCTTGTGAGGCTGCTATCAGGGATTTGACTCGCCCGTCGGGTCAAAGGAAACTAATTGCGCGAATTGATGATGCCAGGCATATAGCCACTCGATTAAGGGAGCTTGGTTTACCTTTATTGCCTAATCAAGACCCTTTGCGGTTGATTTTGCATACGGCAATTTTAGGGATAAGCGGTTTTGAGGCAGATGACTGGTTAATTCAACACAGAGTGGTAGCAGAACTTCCTGAGCCAGGATGCTTGACGTTTTGCCTTGGGCTTGCTGATCAAAAAGGCTTGATAAGACTTTTAAAGCGAGGTTGGGATTCTCTTGTTGTAAAGAACTCCGGAAGAGAACCATTCAAACCCTTTCTTGCTCCTCCTATCCCCAGGTTGGCAGTTCCCTCTATGTCATGTAGCGCTGCCTGGAGATCAAAAGTAAAAACCATTTCTCTTAATGACTCCGTTGGGCGCATTTCAGCGGATTTGATTTGTCCTTACCCGCCAGGAATACCAATGCTTATCCCTGGAGAAGTATTAGACCAGAAAAGAGTTGAATGGCTGCTTGAACAAAAACGTTTGTGGCCAAATTTAATTTCTCCTCAATTGAGAGTTGTCTCTTAAGTAATCTAAAACTATTAATAAGAATTTAAATACTTAAAGGAAGCTGGTCATTTTTTAATTACTAAAAATTTGATAATGTTAAATGGTGAGAGAAGATAATTGAATGCACTTACAACAGGCTTGCCTATAAGTAGTACTTTCAAGCAGATCAATATGGTGCTATTTCTCAATTGTTTACTAACTGAACAATTCATTGATAGGACTTGGTTCATTAGGCTTTTTTTGGATCTTGATGAGTTCAGCTTTTTCTCGGAATCGACTTCTAGGTGGGCTTGGGGCCGGGGCTATTGGAGTCTTGATTGTTGGACTTGGAGGATGGTGGTTCACTTTTGCAGTTGGAATCATTGTGCACCTTGCCCTTTTGGAGTTCTTCCGAATGGCTCAATTCACAGGGATCCGACCTGCAACGAAAACCACCCTTGTAGCTTGTCAGTTGCTTCTTATCAGTACTCAGTTTGGGGTTGATGGTCGTATCTCGTCTGAATTGACTGCTGCAGTATTACCACTCTCAGGTGCTGCAATTTGTGGTTGGTTGTTACTTCAACCAGTTACTGGATCAATAGCTGATATTGCGGCATCTATTTTTGGTTTATTTTATTTAGGTTTTTTGCCAAGTCATTGGCTTAGGTTGCGCAAT
>QCRS01000025.1 GCA_003211755.1 Prochlorococcus sp. AG-463-F15
TATTCGAGTACGTTTCAAGAGGCCTATTTAATGAAATCGAAAATTGGTTTAAAATTAGCAAAATATCACCAGTTAGAAAGAGTTCTTAAATTATCATTTGAAGAATATTTAAACAAAGATGATGAATACCAGAGTTAATGATATGCATACACATAGTGCTAGTCAAAATAATTAAAATAAAACCCTATAATAGGTTCTTTCGTGAATACCGCTCCTTTGAGATCGGTTCCCCTCCCTAAAGAATTGATTGTAATAAATTAGGATTAAGGGAGCAAGCCTTATTTTTATGAACCCAAAGGCTGAAGACTTTACAGAGCAAGCATGGGCTGCAATTATATCGGCTCAGAATCTAGCTCAACAAAGAAAGCATCAGCAAATAGAAACTGAGCATCTATTTATGGCTCTGCTTGAGCAAAATAGACTTTCTTCGAACATTATCAAAAGATCTGGTGCTTCTATAGAAAACTTAAAGAATGGCATAGAGGAATTCATCTCCAAACAACCAACACTAAATTCCACTTCAGATTCTATATATCTAGGAAAAAGTCTTAATCAGGTACTTGAAGAAGCTCATAAGTTAAAGGAGTCATTTGGAGACGATTATCTATCAGTAGAACATCTACTACTAGCTTTGAACAATGACAATCGATGTTGTCGGAAATGCCTAGACAATGAAAATATAGGTCAAGCAAAACTTAACTCAATCATCAAACAAATGCGTGGCAATAACAAAATTACAAGCAAGAATCCTGAAGAGACTTACGACTCTCTTAGAAGATATGGAAGAGACTTAACAGCAGAAGCTCGGGAAGGAAGACTAGATCCTGTAATAGGAAGAGATGACGAGATAAGACGTACAGTTCAGATTCTTAGTCGACGGACTAAGAATAATCCAGTGCTTATAGGTGAACCAGGTGTTGGGAAAACTGCAATTGTCGAAGGTTTAGCGCAGCGAATAATCAATGGAGATGTTCCAACATCTCTTGATAAGCGTCAATTAATCGCACTAGACATGGGCGCACTAATAGCTGGTGCAAAATATAGAGGTGAATTCGAAGAACGACTAAAAGCAGTCCTCAAAGAAGTAACAGAATCGGAAGGGAAAATAGTTCTCTTTATTGATGAAATACACACAGTAGTTGGTGCAGGTGCAAGTGGGGGGGCAATGGATGCAAGTAATCTGCTTAAGCCAATGCTTGCAAGGGGTGAATTGAGGTGTATTGGTGCGACAACAATTGATGAACATAGGCAACACATAGAAAAGGATGCTGCTCTAGAAAGAAGATTTCAACAGGTACTTGTTAATCAACCATCGGTAGAGGACACAATTTCTATTCTTCGAGGGCTCAAGGAGCGTTACGAAGTTCATCACGGCGTTCGCATCTCCGATAATGCAATTGTAGCTGCAGCAGTCCTAAGCAACCGATACATCTCAGACAGATTCTTACCAGATAAGGCAATCGATCTAGTGGATGAGTCTGCTTCAAGACTAAAAATGGAAATAACATCTAAACCGGAAGAAATAGATGAAATAGACAGAAAAATCCTCCAACTACAAATGGAAAATCTTTCACTAAAACGTGAGTCAGACTTAGCCAGTAAAGAAAGACTTGAGAAAATAGAGGAAGAACTAAAAAACTTTATAAATCAACAAAACTCCCTAAACGAACAATGGCAGAAAGAAAAAGAATCAATCAGTCGAATTCAATCAATAAAAGAAGAAATAGAAAAGGTACAGCTACAGATAGAACAAGCCAAGCGTAATTATGATTTAAATAGAGCAGCAGAACTTGAATATGGAACACTAGGAACCTTACAGAAACAACTTACCGATAAAGAAGTTTCTTTAGCAAGAGAAGCAGATAAGAAAGAGAAGTCCCTCCTTAGAGAGGAGGTTACAGAGGAAGATATAGCAGAAGTTATCTCTAAATGGACTACTATCCCAGTATCTAAATTAGTTCAGTCAGAGATCGATAAGCTTCTAAATTTGGAAGAAGAGTTACATAAACGAGTCATTGGACAACATCAAGCCGTTAGTTCAGTTGCAGAGGCAATCCAGCGGTCGAGAGCTGGTATGAGTGATCCAAATCGCCCTATAGCTAGCTTTATATTCCTTGGTCCTACAGGAGTTGGTAAAACTGAGCTTTCTAAAGCTTTAGCTGCAAAGCTTTTTGACAATGAAGAAGCAATTGTAAGAATAGATATGTCCGAATACATGGAGAAACATACTGTTAGTCGATTAATTGGAGCTCCTCCAGGTTATGTTGGATATGAAGCAGGTGGCCAGCTCTCTGAATCAGTTAGAAGGAGTCCTTATTCAGTTATTCTTTTTGATGAAATAGAGAAAGCTCATCCAGATGTGCTAAACCTATTGTTACAGATACTCGATGAAGGGCGTGTAACAGATAGTCAAGGAAGAACAGTGAACTTTACAAACACATTGATCATTATGACAAGTAATATAGGTAGTAAAGAGATCATCAATCTATCGGGAATAGAATCAGATAGAAAGAAGTTACAAGTCATCATCAATGATTCACTACGCAAACATTTTAAACCAGAATTTCTAAATCGAATTGATGAGTCGATCATTTTCCATAGCTTAAATAAAAGTGAATTAAGTAAAATTGTTCGTTTACAGGTTAAAAGGCTTAGCAGACGTCTTGAGTATAAGAATCTTAAATTGGAAATTAGTAACTCAGCAACAGAATGGATTGCTTCGATTGAATTTGATTCATCTTATGGTGCTAGGCCGATAAAAAGAGCAATACAACGTGAACTCGAGACCCCCATAGCAAAAGGGATATTAAAAGGTGCTTATTCGGAAGGTACAACAATAAAGGTTGAATATAGAGAAAATGAGTTGGTAATTAGCTAAATAATTATCAACCTAGTTCTACAAAAGTCTCGAAGGTGAGCACAATGCTAGTCCCTCTCAACATAGATGAGCAGAAAATTCATAGCGCATATAGTAATGGAACACTTTGATACCTGAATAAATAATAATAGATTGGCTTATATTATTAAATTTAAATATTCCAATCAAATCCTTAATCTTTTAAATGTAATCTTTGGTTTTGTTTGAGAGATTATTTAAGAAAAGAAGGAGAGCCCAGCCAGAAGGTATTTAAATGACCTTATACCAATCTGGGGTCAATTCAAAACTAGCCGCATTAAACTCATTTTCACGAGCCTCAGTCCTCCAGCAGCATGTCCTCCCTTTGTCTCTATTTAGCAAAAATGTATTAGCCCATTCCCAAATAAGTTCAGAACTATATTCCATACCGACATTATCCATTATTCGAAGATCTAAAGCTCCATCAGCATGAAGTTTCTTCCATTGAGGAAGGAGGGGGTCATCACAATTAGCCAAAAATGTATGGTCAAATTGCTTCGTGAGTTTTTCTTCCAATTGCTTAAGGCATGAAAAGTCAACAACAAATCCATATTCATCAAGGTTTTTTGCAGCGAACCAGAAGGTGAAGCTTCGACTGTATCCATGGACAAATCGGCAATTTCCCGAGTGTTTCCATTGTCGATGTGAACAGGGATATCCTTGAAAATGCTTACTGCAGGTAAAACCAGTAATAGGGGTAGACATTTAAAACACGTTTAAGGAAACTAAGAGAGAATCAGAACAAGATCCTGGTTCTTTTGAGGACCTACATGAATTCAATTAACCCAACCTTCACAGAAAAGCTAAATTTCAATGACAACGGACTTATCCCTGCAATAGCACAAGACTGGTTGGATGCAACAGTTTTGATGATGGCCTGGATGAGCCATGAATCAATACAAAAAACAATCAACAGTGGTGAAGTTCACTATTGGAGTAGATCCAGAAATGAAATTTGGCACAAAGGTCAAACTAGTGGGCACACGCAAATTTTGAAAGACATTAGATATGACTGTGATGCTGACGTAATACTCCTTTCAATCGAGCAAACCGGATCCATTGCATGTCACACCGGATCAAGAAGTTGTTTCTATGAACAACCCACAGGGCAATCAACAGAAGATTTCCCTACTGTTCAACCTCCCTCAGATGCTTGTAGTGACCTTTATAAAGTAATTGACAATAGACTTGCTTATCCAGAAAAAGATAGTTATACAAACAAACTGCTTGAAGGTGGTGATAATCGAATACTCAAAAAGATAGGAGAAGAAAGTGCAGAATTTGTAATGGCTTGCAAAGACGATGACAAAGAAGAAATATCAAATGAAGCTGCTGATCTGATTTTTCATTTACAAGTAGCTTTAGTACAACATGGGGTCGAATGGAGGGATGTCTTAAAGGTACTTGCGAAAAGAAGAAATGCACCGAGGAGATCCTGATTGCCAATTTAGACAATTGATCTGACTATTAGATGGGTATGCAAAATAAGAGAAAATGTACTTAAACTTGTCAACAATTAATTTAATATTTATCTAAAGATAGAGTTACTCGAATAATCACTCTGGTCTAAATTAATGTTACATCTATAGAAAATCAAATATACATACAATCCATTAAAGAAAACTATAATTAATCCTGATCAACTAAGACCTACACCTCGGGCCATAAGAGTTGCAAAAACAGGTATTGCTGCAAAACCTACCAGCTCAATATTAAGAATAAGTTTAAGACGTGCAACCAAGTTTGAGCCAACAACTGGCAAATCGCCCTTAGTTAAAGGTATTGACCAAAGTACATAAGTGACAGTCGGGTAGAGAGATAGGGTCCCAACAAAAACAAATATTCCTACCTTCAACCAAAAAATTGGATTATGAGTATAAAATTCGTTACCTTGCCCAAAATAAAGAACCCTTAATATTCCACTGACTAAAAGTGCTATCCCTGCTACTCCATAAACCACATCAGTTAAGACCATACCAATTGCTTCTTCTCGGTTGGGATCTGTCTTAATTAGTTTTCGTTCAAGCGCTAAAGCTGCAAAGCAAAACATAAAGCTCACGTAATGGACGTAAGCCATACCAGCGCTTTTGACTATCTGTGAATCTAGGATTGTTCCCAGGAGCATGGGATTAAAATTTGACAATTCAATCAACAACAGTAGCAAACAGGGAAGGTTGAGGAAAGAAAGACTTAGTTATGAGGGCACAAAGAAGGAACCTCCCATCACAAAATAAAGAAAACATTCAATAAGGAATAAATAATGAATTCCGAACTCTTCATTACACAACAAGAATACAAATACTTTGCCTCTAGGTTTAATTAATCAAGGAGGTAAAAATGGTTAGCTCTTTAAGTGCCTTTCTTGGCGAGATCGGACGTCATCAGCTTCTGACACCAGAACAGGAGCTCACTATGGGGAGAAAGGTTCAAGCGATGGTAGCTATAACTCAACGCTGTCACCTAGCAGGGGGCACAGGTCCTGAATGCGAGTACACAGATATTGAACGAAAAGCAATAAAGATTGGCGAAAGAGCTAAAAACCAGATGATCACTTCAAATCTAAGACTCGTGGTCAACCTTGCGAAGCGTTATCAAGGAAAGGGATTAGAACTACTTGACCTGATCCAAGAAGGGACCCTAGGACTAACTAGAGCAGTAGAGAAATATGATCCAACACGTGGTCATCGTTTCTCCACATATGCATATTGGTGGATTCGTCAAGGGTTAAACAGAGCTCTTTCAACACAAAGCAGGACAATACGTATCCCCGTAAATGTCAATGAGAAACTTACAAAGTTAAGAGCTGCTAAATCCCGCCTGATGCAAGAGAATGGTACTCCTCCTTCTTCAGAGCAATTAGCAGAAAATATGCTAATTCCTCTTCAGGAAGTAGACGAATTGCTTGCCTGCGAAATGCGCAGCATCACAGTAAGCCTACAAGGCGTTATTAAATCTAAATCTGATCCATCAGAGCTAGTAGATCTTCTCGCTAGTGATCAAATCCCACCAATGGAACTTGCAGAATTAGCAGAGAGAAGTGCATCTGCTTGGACCTTGCTGGACAAAGCAAACCTCACACCAAAAGAAAGGACAATAATTACCCTGAGATTTGGATTAGATGGGACAAACGAATGGCGAACATTAGCTGAAGTTGCAAGGCATATGAATTGCAGTCGTGAATACTGCAGGCAAGTTGTTCAAAGGGCTTTGCGCAAATTGAGGACAACGAGTATTCAAAGTGGACTTGTTGAAGCAATTCCTGAATAATCGCACCAAAAGGCAATTAAAAATAAAGGTATAAAAATTGTCTTATGGATATCTATAGAAATTACTAATCCAAGTAAGAATATCGCTATCGGGAATAGATGGATTATTCCAAGCCATGACAGACAAAGAAAGAGCCTCAAGCGAATATACCTACGAAGCTGAGGTTGTAGACAGCTCTGTCATTGACGAAGGCTTACTGAGGAAAGTTTTAATACGTGCGGGACGTACCCTTGCACAGCCTGCCTTAGAAGCTTTCGAAATGCTTGTCGATACATCCACACCACCGCAGGTCAGGATGACAATGCTCGCAGCACTGACCTATTTAATTATGCCAATGGATTTAGTTCCAGATCTAGTCCCTATAGCAGGATTTAGTGACGACCTTGTCGCTCTAACTGCTGTAATTAGTCTGTGGAGCAGCTATATCACGCCACAGATAAGAAATAAAGCTCGTAGGAAGCTAGATACATGGTTCCCAATCTGATACCAATGTCCAAATGGTCTGAGGAAATCGAAGAAGAGTTAAGCCTTCTGTTAAAGGATTGGCTAAAGGCACAAGGACGTACACAAGCAGACCTAAAAGAAGCCCTTGAAGCAATTTCAACTCGGATGCCAGCATTACTTGATGCTCTAAAGAAGGAATACATGCAAGGTGGCCTACCAAAAGTGGCGGCTCGTCTTTGCAAAATCGAAGAGAACTGGGTAAACAACAAAGAATCCAAGACAGCGGCAGAAGTCAGTCCCTTAGAAAGAACTATTGACCCTTTCGACCAATTAGACCTTCTCCTAGAAGAAATCCGAGAAGACTGCGACAATTGAAAGAAAAATCAAATTAGTTATCAGCAAGTTTCAGACACCTAATTACTACACATATTTGCATTCCTTTTATAAGAGTGATTAACAGCTATAGAAGTTAACAGCAGCAGAGCGCTATTAAACTCAGATCAGAATAAGAAGCAATCAAGCATAAATCAAGCAAATTCACTGCGATTAAGCCAAAAGCATAGGCAAATCAAGTGTTTAATCAAATTTAATTCTCCAGTGCCCTTGATCAATGCAAAGGAGTTATGTACTACTAATAAAAAATCAGAAGACTTTTCAGCAAGTAATCAACACTAGGAATCAAGACAAATCTATGAAGCCTTATAAACTTTGTATATAAAACTGATATTTGGTTAGCACGTCTTCAAGAATTTACTGATGCGGTGCGTAACGGCACCAACAAAACATATGAACAGTGCTGAATGGTGGCCGATCGAACTGAAAGAATTAACGCTATGACTTTAATCTAAAGAACCAGTTGGTTGATACGAAAATATTTGTGCTGTCATCATAGTCAGCTTCTGATACTCCAAAATAAAATTAGTCAACTAGAATAAATTGACCTTTTGGCTAAAATGACTCACCATTACTAAGTAATATCGGTATTTAGTTGACACCTATAGATCCTATATAAGTTTATTCTGAATGAGCGAATCCACTTATAAAGGGGCCTATAAACTGTTTTCAAAAAATGTCGCATTCAGTCCACACACTGCCCGAAAGGGATGAAATAATGACCCACATCTGCATAGAGTTTTAGGTTTGTAGGCCTCGCTATAGAATGCAGAAATGTCTTTTATATTTCTGTATCTAATGTAAAGAGCGAGCAATTAATTATTTTGTGTTACTCTTTTTTCTAAGGGCATTAACAGGATATGCTTAGCAATATATCTCTATATAGAGAACTAGTATTAAACTATCGGCAGAAGTGCCAGAGTATGCCTAACTATTCGGACTTAGTAAGTCAGGCTTATGGATATTGCTATGGTCATTAAATTTCTGAATTCCTATCGGCTTAATCTAGTCATACCAATAACTTTACTGTTAATTTTTGGTTTTATATTGTGCCCAAATGTACTTGCTGATGAGTCTGGTCAAGATCTATTTGTTATGCATTGTTCAGGCTGCCATGTCAACGGTGGAAATATCATCCGCAGAGGGAAAAACCTGAAATTATCCACATTAAAGCGTAATGGATTAGATAGCCAAGAGGATATCGCTAGAGTTGCTCGTGAAGGGATTGGAAGTATGAGTGGTTATAAAGAATTCCTTGGCGAAGGAGGGGATCAGCTAGTCGCAATTTGGGTATGGGAACAAGCTCAGAATGCTTGGGTCCATGGATAAACCTCAAAGGAGGTCCAAATACCCTGCTTCCAGTAAACGTCGTCTTCTAGAAGTTCTTTAACAACATCAAGACTTGTCGCCTGAAAAACACCAAATACATATCTAGTACATTTAGTTGGTCCCAAAGTGATCAGTATCCCTTTTTGCTTAAGAGTAGAAAGCCTATTAAGGTGCTCATCACGAAAAGGTGTGCGCTTTTCTAAAGCATTTTCACAGTATGTACCCCAAAGAACAAATAGGTCCATAACTAAAGCAACTAGATAATTCTGAACAATATATTCTCAAATCATGGCACAAGTGGTTAATAGATTGCTATCTTACTTAAGTAGATTCATTTATTAAAGATTATGCTCACTGGTAGCGACCTGCTCACCAAAGTCAAAGAACTTGGTGATGTCAGTAAATCCGATCTTGTTCGTGCATGTGGATATGTATCCACAAAGAAGGATGGTGGCGAGCGTCTGAACTTCACTGCGTTTTACGAATCTCTTCTAGAGGCTAAAGGTGTAAACCTCGGCGATACTGGTCGTGCAGGTATTGGCAAAGGTGGAAGAAAGCTTAGTTATGTAGCTACTGTTCAAGGCAATGGCAATCTTTTGATTGGCAAAGCATATACAGCTCTACTAGATCTAAAAGCAGGTGATGATTTTGAAATCAAGCTAGGCCGCAAGCAAATTAGGCTAGTACCTGCTGGAGCTGAAGAAGACGAAGACTAAAAATTGTCTTGAATTTTGGCTAACTTATATGGCTCAGTAAGATTAAGAAGATTGATGTATAAAAAAAGCCCTGGGATTAATCCAGGGCTTTTAATTTGCTTATTCAATAACAAAAGAATCAAATACCTGAGAATCATTAACCAGATGCCTCTCGAAGTTTCCGGCAAAAAATACCAGCTTCCTCCACTGCGCAACCAGGAGGCGCATTAAATATGCGTTTAACAAGTGCACTACCTACAATCGCTCCATCAGCCCCCCAACAACGAACCTTTTGAACATGTTCAGGAGTAGAAATTCCAAAACCAACTGCTACAGGACAAGAAGAAGAAGAGTCCTTCAGTTGTTTAACTAAAGATTGAACACGATCTTCTAATACTGAACGTTCTCCTGTAACCCCAGTAACGCTAACCAGATAAGTAAACCCTCTACTTGCGGCTGAAATCTTTGCCATTCTTTCCTTAGGCGTAGTAGGAGCAACAAGTAAAACCAAATCAAGTCCTTTAGCTGAAGCGATTGGTGAAAGTTTCTCCGCCTCTTCCAGTGGAAGATCAGGTACAACAAGTCCAGCGGCCCCAGACTGAGCTGCCTCAATGCAGAAACGTTCCATCCCTCTATTCAATAAGGGATTGCTATATGTAAAAAGAATCACGGGAATGGATAATTTACCTTGCAAGTTTTTCAACATCTCAAGGACTCTTGATGGGGTGGTTCCAGCTTTAAGTGCGCGTGCAGCTGCAGCCTGAATAACTGGACCATCTGCCAATGGATCGCTATAAGGGATTCCTAATTCGATCAAATCAGCTCCCTCATCCTGCAATCTCAGTAAGAGATCAGAAGAAGTTTCTATATCTGGATCTCCTGCCATCAAGAATGGCATCACAGCAACTCGCCCCTCTTGCGTTATTTCTTTGAAGCGACAAGAAATAGTTGACTCATATCGAGATTGATTTTCCAAGGAATCTCCCCTTAAAAGTGATTAAGTGTCAAAAGTTAAATAAAAAAAGGTTGTGAATCAAAGACAAGAATGATAAGCCTTTACTCCTTCTCGAGTTCTTTTATCAAGCGAATCTGCTCTTCTTCTGACATCAAATCAAATCGTGACTGAAGCTCCTCGGTTGTCAACTTTTCATAAGCCTCAAGGTAACGTTTACGTTGTTCAACAAAAGTCATTTTACCGGTAACCACTCTCAACAGATAAGACCCCGTCCACCCAAAGACGATCAAAAATAATATTAATTCGGCTGCCATCTCAGCGGTTGCTCCATCAAAACCAATAAGACGGAAAAAACCATATCCAGCTGAACCAAGAACAATTACTGCGAAGCCGAGTTGTAGAACATTTGCCCTTGTCAAGATCTCATCCCTCACCCTGACCATTAAGGCGCAGATTTAGAAAAGGAGCATACAAAATCAAGCCAGGGAAAAACAAAAAGACCAGTCCATATACAGTAAATCTCTCGAACTTTCCCATGATGTGCCAACGATTATTCAGCCAAAAGAAGAGTGCCAACGGCACCATAATCAAATAAAGGAAACCGAGAACTGAGTAAGGAAGTAGCACAAGCGAGTAGATGTCAGTAATTTGGTCCATGGGGTTCGTTGAAGCCCTATGGGAAATAAGTTATCGAAATCGTAGGATATAACTTAGAGGTTGGCCCGGCCTCAAAAAGGGAGCATGGCGGAATTGGTAGACGCAGCGGACTTAAAATCTCAATGATCTAATCCTAACTTTTACAGCTTAAGCACTCCGAAAGCTCCAAAAAGCCTATTATTTATTGGTTTCTCATCAATCCCACTAAGACAATTATTTCTCAGACCTAATCCGTTGACTGATTGAACAGCTAGTGAGCTTGAACGGTTACAACCTAAAATATTCAAATAATGCTTTAATTCTTTTTTTAAAAAGTTTAACTCTTTCAATAGTATTGCTGTCAAAATCAGTCAAGCAACTGCAAAGAGGATGACAGAAATACATCCCATGTGAGATTTGTGGACTACCCGTCAGGGCATACGACACCCCCTTTGGCCGAATGGCTCTAAGGACAGGAGGAGGGGCACGATGTTGTACACCTGAGAATCCAAGACGGATTAAAATAAGCATTCAGGAAAAAGAAAATCAACCTAAAAATAAAAATACTGAAGAAGAGGAATAAAAGGTTTATAGCTTTAGATTTAGGAATCCTTTTTTGATAGTTAAATTCTGAAAAGATTTGCTCATCTCAATCTTGAATTTTCCTCAAAAACCAAGTTTCATTTCCAAAGAAATGCTCTAAATGATCAGATAATTTTTGGTGTTCTTGACTCATGCATTCGCCAGAAAAGATATATTGCCAAGACAAATAAAGAAAAATATATCACAGTTATTATTGCAATAAGAACCTTATCTGCTGTTTCTGAGTGCGTGTAGGCGGCCCATATAAACAAGCTTATTCCTGTCATAGTGAATCTAAACCACCTCTAATTACACCATCTTGCTAGCCTTTTCCCAACATCTTCTTCCTCGTAGCTCATCAAATAAAAATAAAGCAATCTAAAAATAGCTTAAGGGTAAAAACAGTCTTCTATTGTTGTTATAAATTCCCGCGACGGATCCTTCAATAGACCCTATCCGTTGCGTCTATTAACCCTGAAAGGGGGGGGTATTTCCCTCTATAGTGAGCCCTAGATCTCGTGAGCAATCGCTGAGATCCCTTGGGAGCATGGCGGAATTGGTAGACGCAGCGGACTTAAAATCCGTAGGCCGTAAAAGGCTGTGGGGGTTCAAGTCCCCCTGCTCCCATAAAAAATCTATATATAAATTTTAGGAATAATCAATTTAAAACTCTAAAAATCCCAATATCTCTAGGCATCCGAACCAAATAAATCAAATACTTGCTATAAAAAAAACTCATTACAATCACTATTCAACCAAAACAGACCAACTTAAAGTTTCTCCTGCATGAAATGGCAATAACTTCTCAATTGAGTTATCAACATTTTTCACTGTAAAATAAGAAGGTACAACTTGCGGAACCCTGACCAGGGTTACTGAATTCGTGTTTCTAGGCAATCCATAAAATGCGGGTCCATACTCACTGGCGAAAGCTTCTAATCGGTCTAGCGCTCCTTCTTGATCAAAAACCTCGGCATAACTCTCAAGGGCAATTGGAGCATTAAAGATCCCCGCACATCCACATGAACTTTCTTTAGAAGAGCGAAGATGAGGAGCCGAGTCAGTTCCAATGAAAAAACATGGTTTTCCACTTGTTGCTGCTTTACGCAAAGCAATTCGGTGGCGTTCTCTCTTGGCTACTGGAAGACAATAAAAATCACTTCGCAATCCACCAGCAAACATTGCATTGCGATTGATATGCAAATGATGAGGAGTGATTGTGGCAGCCAGATTCGAAGTACTGGTTTCTACAAATTGAACAGCCTCCTCAGTTGTGATGTGCTCTAGGACAACTCGAAGAGCTGGATGTCTAGATAAGAGTGGTTTAAGAATCGTCTCGATAAAGATTGCTTCCCTGTCAAAAATATCTACTTTTGAATCAGTAACTTCTCCATGTATCAGGAGTGGTAAACCTATGCGTTCCATAGTGTCTAAAAGAGGTTCTATGTGCCGTATGTCAGTAACGCCATCAAAAGAGTTTGTTGTTGAATTAGCTGGATAGAGTTTGGCAGCAAAGAAAACACCTTTACTATGTCCATATTCAAGGACGTTAGGAGATATAACATCTGTTAAATAAACTGTCATTAAAGGGGTAAATAAACAGCCTTTCGGTAGGGCAGCCAAAATATTTTCTCTATAAGCAATAGCAGATTCAACACTAGTAATTGGTGGTTGAAGGTTAGGCATTACAACAGCTCTATGAAAGACCCGCGCTGTTTGAGCAACAACAGCCTCTAAAAGGGAGCCATCCCTAAGATGAACGTGCCAATCATCAGGTTGGCGAATAGTGATCTTTTGTTGACTAGGGTTCAAACCACTCTCCATAGATGAGGATATCTAGACTCGATTGCCTTAGAATGTCAATAAATCAATTTACTTGAACAACAACATAAGGGAACTCACAAAAATGGAGCCTATTAATAAAATGGTGATTAAGTAAATAATAAATCAAAATTAAAATAATTTGAATCTTCTAGACTTCAATATTTGCGGACAGGAGCAATCCTCTATTCAGAGACAGATAAAGATTAAACCTTGAATCAAATGATTCAAAGATGAATACAGAAAAGCGATCAAAGAAAAGAAGCCTAACCGATAGATATTAAAAGATTTCGTCAAACCAAGAAAGCTATTTGAATATGGTGATGTCTAAAATTATAAATAGGCAATAAGGAATGAAGTTTTACATACCTACAAAAGAAAACTTTATATAGAACACCTTATAGATCGAAAAGAAAGCTTTACCTAGTAAATTAAATACCATGCCAAATTTCATAATCTCAGCTCTAGAAGTGTTGACTGGTATAGGGTTATTGTTCGGTGGCGGAGAACTTTTTGTAAAAGGGTCCGTTGAGCTAGCACTCATCCTTGGGATCCCTGAACTTGTCATAGGGCTAACAGTTGTATCCCTGGGTACCAGTGCACCGGAATTGTTCGTAAGTGTCAGTTCAGTCCTAAAGGGGTCTGAAGTCTTAGCCGTTAGTAATGTAGTCGGAAGCAATATTTTCAATGTTTTAGTAGTACTCGGAGGGAGTGCACTTGTCTTACCTCTAAAGGTAGAAAGTCGCCTGGTTCGAAGAGATGTACCAATCTTAATTGCAGTATCTGCGGCAGTTTGGGGTATGGCATCAGCGGGTAAAGTTACTTGGCAATCTGGCATAGCATTATTAATTGCCCTAGCCATAAATACGGTATGGGAAATACGCACTGTCCGAGAAGAGCCTGAAGGGATAGAAGAAGCGGAGCCTCAAATCAATAACAGCTTCTCTTCTAATAGTTGGTTGAAATCCCTAAGTTTTCTTTTCGTTGGTATCGGTCTGCTTACTATCGGTTCAAATTTATTAGTTAATGGTGCTAGTTCTGCTGCAACATTATTAGGAGTGAGTGAAGCAGTTGTCGGTTTAACAATCGTGTCTGCTGGAACATCAATGCCAGAACTAATAACTTCCTTAGTAGCAGCTTTAAAAGGCAGAACAGACCTCGCAATCGGCAATGTAGTAGGAAGCAGTTTACTAAATCAACTTCTAGTATTAGGTAGTGCTGCAGTTGTGGCTGGACGAAGTGGACTCCTAGTAGAAAATGTACTCATTTATAGAGATCTCCCGTTAATGGTTCTTACTACATTGGCATGTATGCCTATTTTTTGGACGAACGGTCGAATAAGTCGACAAGAAGGTGCAATATTAATAACACTCTACTTTTTCTATTTAATTGATCAAGTCTTGCCAAAAACAATACCAACCTGGCAAAACGAATTTAGATTAATAATATTGTGTGTTGTACTTCCTATTGTATTAGTTTTTATAGCATGCCAAACAATTCAATTCTGGAATAAAAGTAGGCTGCAAAAGAAATCAATGCATCAAACCATCGAGAACAATCTGGACAGTGATAAATAAAATCAAGACATAGTAACAAACTCTTCAGCTACAGTTGGATGTAAAGCCATAGTTTTATCAAAGTCAGATTTGTTTGCACCCATCGATAAGACTATTGCTGCCATTTGGATAATTTCCGCAGCATGTTCACCAAGCATATGACAACCAAGTATCTTTTCACTCTCTTCTAGCATAACTAATTTCAAGAAACATGGAGATCCTCTTTTGGGAAGTGCTTGGGCCATTGATTTAAACTTGGCTTGTGTAGTTTTAATATTTTGTTTGCCATAAAGATTGTTAGCCTGCTGTTCAGTCAAACCAACAGTAGCAATTTCTGGATTACTAAATACTGCACTTGGAACGAAATCGTAATCTACGAAACGAGACTTATTTCCATAAGTTCTATCTGCAAATGCTCGTCCTTCATCTATAGCAATTGGTGGAGAGCCTAATCGAACCGATGTGCCTGGCTCGGATTTGGGTTGGGTAAGTGATGATATTTTTCAGCTAAGTAACCTGCCTGAAGAAATTGTTATTGTTGGTGCAGGATATATTGCATGTGAATTCTCATGCATACTTAATGGACTTGGGGTCAATGTTAGACAGTTGGTTAGAGGCGAAAAACTCTTGAAAGGTTTTGATGAGG
>QCRS01000026.1 GCA_003211755.1 Prochlorococcus sp. AG-463-F15
AAGGCCCAATAAGGGCTAAACGCTCTCCAGCAGCAATTCTCAAATTAAAACCGTCAAGATTCCAACTTCCACTAGTTGGATAGCGCATATAAAAACTTTGAATCTCTAAGACATGAGCTAAAGAACTTGGCATAGGGAGTAGCACAGGTTCCTCAGCCTGAATATCATGTGTCAACGGCTGAATCGGATGCTTAACGCAACCTCAACGACCGATTTGAAGCAGACCGATATGGTCTGTGATTCCAATTCGCCCATTGAAACTCAGTTAAGGCCTAATCCAATCAAAAGTATTGAAGATTATGGAATTGAAATTCCTGAATGGTTAAAAGAGTGTCTGGAGAAAAGTCCTCCTCGACTGGGCCAAAGCTGCCCTATGGATGCAGAAGGTCTTCTCGCAGGAGCTTTTGACTTAGCTTTTCAACTACATGATGGACAATTTAGGATTAGTGGAGAACCATATATAGTCCACCCACTTGCAGTAGCTGATTTATTAAGAGATATAGGTGCCAGTCCCAGTGTTATAGCAGCAGGCTTCCTTCATGACGTCGTAGAGGATACAGATCTCACTCCTGAGCAATTAGAAGGCTTTTTCGGAAGTGAAGTAAAAGGCTTAGTAGAAGGAGTTACTAAGTTAGGCGGAATTCATTTCACCAATCGCACCGAAGCCCAAGCAGAAAATCTCCGCAAAATGTTTCTGGCAATGGCTAGTGATATTCGAGTTGTGCTTGTCAAGCTTGCAGACAGACTGCATAACATGCGAACTATCGGCTCTCTGCAATCAGATAAGCAACAACGTATAGCTCGGGAAACTCGTGAAATTTATGCCCCATTAGCAAATCGTCTAGGGATTGGCCGTTTCAAATGGGAACTAGATGATCTCGCTTTTAAACTTCTAGAACCTGACGCATTTCGTGAAATCCAACAACAAGTCGCAACCAAGCGCAGCGAACGAGAAGATCGCATGAGCATAACAGTCAAATTACTTAAAGATCGACTTACATCCGTAGGATTAGCAGATGCCGAAGTAAGTGGTAGGCCGAAACATCTTTATGGAATCTGGAGCAAAATGCAAAGACAAGAAAAAGCCTTCCACGAGATTTTCGACGTAGCAGCACTTAGAATTATCGTTCCCAGTGTTGAAGCTTGCTATAGAGCACTAGCAGTTGTACATGAAACTTTCCGACCAATTCCTGGACGTTTCAAGGATTACATAGGACTCCCAAAACCCAATGGGTATCAATCTCTACATACAGCTGTAATTGGTCGACATCGGCCAATCGAAGTTCAAATCAGGACTTCAGAAATGCATCGCATAGCAGAGTTTGGGATCGCTGCTCACTGGAAATACAAAGAGGGTGGCTCTCCAGCAGCAGGTGATACCGAGCGATTTAACTGGCTTCGCCAACTAGTGGACTGGCAGCAAGAAGGTGCTAGCAACGACCACAACGATTATCTGGCATCCATCAAAGAAGATCTCTTTGATGAGGAAGTCTTTGTCTTTACACCTAAAGGTGATGTGGTCGGCCTTCGCAAAGGCTCAACTGCTGTTGATTTTGCATATCGAATTCACTCTGAGGTCGGCAATCATTGCCACGGAACACGTATTAATGATCGACTTTGCACATTATCAACTCAACTACAAAATGGTGACTTTGTACAAGTTCTCACAAGTAAAACAGCCCATCCAAGCCTCGACTGGCTAAATTTTGTGGCCACCCCAACAGCTAAAAATCGTATTAGGCAATGGTACAAAAAAAGTCATCGAGATGAGACGATCCAACGTGGAAAAGAACTTTTAGAGAGAGAAGTAGGACGTAATGGATTCGATGCATTATTAAATAGCGATGCAATGAAAAAAGTTGCTGAGCGTTGCAATTTACAAGCCACAGAAGATCTCCTGGCAGCACTGGGGTTTGGCGCAATCACACTGCATCAAGTACTTAATCGTTTGCGAGAAGAGATACGTCTACAGACTTTAAGTATTGGTGAACCACAAACCAATACTGAACTAGCCAGAAAGCTTGTCACTCAAACAGATTCATCAACCACAGAAACGCACTCCCCTGAAGGCGATCCGATTATTGGAGTAGAGGGACTTGACTACCGGATTGGAGGGTGTTGCAGCCCTCTCCCAGGAGAACCAATACTTGGAACTGTTGCATTAGGTAATCACGGAATCACTATCCATAGACAAGGCTGTACAAATGTGACGTCCATACCAAGCGAAAGAAGATTACCAGTCCATTGGAATCAAAATTCTGCGAGCAGTAATGCAAGATTCCCAGTGCAATTACGTATTGAAGTGATTGATCGAGTAGGAATCCTCAAAGATGTTCTTATGCAACTGTCTGATAGTGGCATTAATGTAAGTGATGCTCGAGTCAAAACTTCTTATGGCAAACCGGCTTGTATTGATTTACGAGTAGAGCTTAAGAATGCAGTGCAATTAGAGAAAACAATTCAGCAAATTAAGTCTATGGCCGATGTCATTGATCTGGCTCGGACAGGACTAGGGTAAATGAATGAAAATGCCTACTTAGTTCCTCAGAAGAGAACCAAAATAAAGAGCTTTTAGTTAGTTGAACAACCCTTTATTATCACTACCATTTGAGCCCTCTTTAGAGGAGCTAGGTGATTCATACTGGGATGTAGTTGAAGCAGCTCAATTCCCACTTACAAAATTATGTTTTAGGAACGATGCCTTACTAAAGCAATTAGGCATTGAATCCAATATCATCAAAAACAATCATTTTGAAGAAGCCTTTGGTGCATTTAAAGAACGCTCTCCACTACTTGCATTGAGATACCATGGCTACCAATTTGGTAGTTATAATCCTCTCCTTGGAGATGGTCGAGGCTTTCTATATGGCCAATTGCGTGATCGACATGGAAACCTACAAGATTTAGGAACAAAGGGTTCAGGGACCACTCCTTGGAGTAGAGGAGGAGACGGACGCCTAACACTAAAAGGTGGGGTTCGCGAAATCATCGCAAGTGAAGCACTTCATGCGCTTGGTGTCCAAACAAGTAGAACACTCTCCTTAGTGGAAACAGGAGAGGAACTTTGGAGAGGCGATGAACCATCGCCAACGCGTAGTTCAGTAATGGTCCGACTTGCTCGTACCCATCTACGTTTCGGCACCTGCGAAAGATTGCTATACCTAAAGCAACCAAAACTTCTTCAACGACTACTACTCCATGTAATTGCTACCTACTATCCACATATTGCAAGTGCATATCCCATTCAAAATAACCGTCAAGAATTAATAGAATGCCAGATTCTTGATTTTTATGCAGAATTAGTTGAACGAGTCGCCAAACTTGCCGCAGAGTGGATGGCGGCAGGTTTTACCCACGGAGTTCTCAACACTGACAACATGTCTCTTGTTGGTGAGAGCTTCGATTATGGTCCATTCGCCTTCATTGAAAATTGGGACCCTAGCTTTACAGCTGCTTACTTTGACCAGACTGGTCATTATGCTTTTGGCCGTCAGCCAAAAATCTGTTACAACAACCTTCGGCTACTGCAAGAACCACTTGCAATGATTCTTTCTCGCGAACCAATGAAAGAAAAATTGAATAACTTTATAACCTTTTATAGAAGTCATTATCAATTTTGCCTACATAGACGTCTCGGCTTACTTCCGAATCCAAAGCAAGTAACAAACAATTCCCACGCTAACGAAGTCAATGGTGATCTATTACAAACTACCTTGGAGCTATTGGCTAGTTCTCCTATTAATTATGGATCTTTTTTTAGAGATCTCACTCAACAAATAACTAGGAAAGGTCTGCCTGAAGAACCTGATTCACTCCAACCAGACATGTTTAAGGATCAATCACCACCTCGAAGAGCATGGATAGCTTGGAGAGATAGCTGGTGGAGCCATCAACACCTGGCTACAACAATTAACTCAAAAGAAATTGAGGCAATTCCTAATCGTTTAGAGCGTTGGAATCTAGCTGAAACACCGATCAGGTCAGTTATAGAAAATCTATGGGAATCAATCGATAAGAATGATGAGTGGGGCCCTTTCCAAACCTGGCTGGAAAAGATTTATGTAGATTAGATAAAAAAATATTTGAGAATTAATTGAGTTGAGACTTATTGATTCTTTATCTAGAGTTTAATCTTGGTGATCGTACTTTTAGTACGATATAAACAAATAGGCCAAGCATTATGCCAAGAAAAGAACCTAGCAAAGCAGATCCTAGTAATAAACGACTACAAAATAACCATCCCTGGCTCCATATTTCTTGCCAATTAAGTTGACTTAAGTCATGCATATTTTCCCCACGGTTCAATAGAGCAGCTCCCACTTGATAATTCAGCCAATAAAGTGGGAAATAAGTAATCGGGTTACTAATCCAGGTACCACTAATTGCAAGCAAGTGATTGCCACGCAACAAACTGGCCAAAGCAATGCCTAAGATTGTCTGAAAGCCAAAGAAAGGGAAACATCCACAGAAAACTCCTATAGCTAAACCTCGAGCCCTGTAACCAGCAGAACCTTCTTGTTGCCAAAGCCAACGAAAAAATTCACGTAGTCGTTGAATTAGATTCCGCCACATTTGAACAATATGAGAGCTTAATGAGCTGCAAAGTTACAGACTGGGGTCAATCGAAAGAATGGCTAAAGGATTCTTTAGTGATGACTGTGGCATTACCTACCGAAGAAACAATCGCTGCAATTGCCACAGCAATCTCCGCAGGCCAAGGTGGAATTGCTGTTGTACGCATTTCAGGCCCTAAAGCCTTACCCATAAGTAAAAGCATCGTATTTGTTCCTGGTGAAAGACTGTGGAAAAGCCACACAATCCTTTATGGGTACGTGATGAATGAACAAAACAATGAACGTATTGATGAAGTCCTGATCTTAACGATGAAAGGACCTCGCAGTTTTACTGGAGAAGATGTCGTAGAAATTCACTGTCACGGAGGCTTGATAGCGGTCCAACGAGTACTTGAAAGAGTTTTAAAGCACCCTGAAGTAAGGAGAGCAATGCCGGGTGAATTTAGTCAACGCGCTGTTCTCAATGGACGTTTGGATCTAACCCAAGCAGAAGCAATCAGTGAATTAGTAGGAGCTCGTAGCAAAAAAGCAGCCCAACTCGCAATGGCTGGAATTGATGGGGGAATACAAAGACGCATCACTTCTCTAAGAGAAAGTCTTTTAGATCAACTAAGTGAATTAGAAGCAAGAGTTGACTTTGAAGATGAGTTGCCTCCTCTAAATGGGACCGATGTATTAAATGAGCTTCTAAAAATACAATCACAACTTCAAACGCTAATAGAGGATGCAGAGCGAGGGTCTGTGCTACGTCAAGGACTAAGAGTTGCACTTATTGGATGTCCCAATGTCGGAAAAAGTTCCTTGTTAAATAGACTTAGTAGGCGCGAACGAGCAATTGTCACGGACGTACCAGGGACCACAAGAGATTTGCTTGAAAGCGAAATTATTTTAGAAGGTGTCCCAATCACTCTTCTGGACACCGCTGGAATTCGAACTACAAGTGATGAGATAGAAAAGCTTGGCATAGCTAGAAGCCAGGAAGCCTTAATCGGTGCTGATGTTGTTGTACTAGTTTTCGACCTCAGTTTAGGATGGACTAACAATGACCAAGCATTACTTGCACAGATTCCTCAAGATTCACACAGTCTTTTAGTAGGTAATAAATTCGACATTAAAAACAACACAAACTTGGTAAATCGCGAACAATTTATTTCACAAATGGAGCCTTACGTGACCTTTAGTGCAATTACAGGCGAAGGAGAAGAAGCTTTAATTCATGCCTTATTAAAAATTTGTGGTGCACATGAAACGCAGGCGATCCAAATTGCCCTCAATGAAAGACAACGTGACCTTGCAGCCAAAGCTACTGCTGCATTGGAAAGGACCAAGGAAGTAGCAAGTCAAGAATTACCTTGGGATTTCTGGACTATCGATCTTAGAGAAGCTATTCAAAGCCTAGGTGAAATCACAGGGCATGAAATTACAGAAGCCTTACTTGATCGAATCTTCTCGCGCTTCTGTATTGGGAAATAAGATCTATGTGATAGTTATGCAAATACATCCCTGTACAGGCTCTTTCCCAAATGCTTAACGCTGGTGACTCATCGTGAATATTCGTAGTCCTAGGCTTAATCGTCTTTTAGATAGCTGGCTAGATGAAGATTTAGGCCGCGGCGACCTCACTAGTATTGCGCTTGACCAAGACGGCTCAGCTTATTGGGTTGCAAAGCAGTCAGGCATCTTCTGTGGTGGAACTTTGGCAGCACACCTCTTCCAACGGCTCGATACAGCTATTCAAGTTAATTTGCTACTAAAGGAAGGAGAATATTTCCAAGCAGGTCAACGACTCTTAGAAGTCCAAGGTCCAACCGCAAGTCTTGCTTCAGGAGAAAGAACCGCATTAAATCTAGCTATGCACTTATCTGGAATTGCAACAGACACAGCAGCTTTAGTAAAAGAGCTGGAAGGTACAGGAGTCCGTCTGGCTGATACCCGGAAAACGACCCCAGGTATGAGGATACTTGAGAAATACGCATTTAGATGTGGTGGTGGCATTAATCATCGACTTGGCCTAGATGATGCTGCAATGCTTAAAGAAAATCACATCGCATGGGCTGGAGGTATCACTAAAGCTCTTCAAAAAATCAAAGCATCAGCACCTTGGCCTACGAAAATCATTGTTGAGGTTGAGACACCAGAACAAGCAAAAGAAGCAATCATTGCAGGAGCTGATGGAATTCTTCTAGATGAAATTGCTCCTGAAGTTCTTCTTGAACTAGTCCCGAAGTTGAGGAGTTTGGCATCAATTAGGGATAGTCATCAAGGTTCTAATCATATTGTCCTTGAAGCCTCAGGAGTAGACCCAATGGAAATAAAAGCTTTTGCTAAAACAGGTATTAATTTAATTTCAACAAGTGCACCAATTACCCGTAGTAAATGGGTCGATTTCAGCATGCGTTTTGTAATGAGGTGATTTATGAAACCTTTAGACCCATAAGTCATGATCAGAATCCTTCTATTCAAAAAGTAGTCAATCAACACTCATGCTCATACTTTTCAATTCCCTAAGTATTCATATCCAAAATGCTCTAGAGAAAGCTTTCCCAGAGGCGGCGGCACAAGCACATGCCTCTGGGAAAGCTCTCGATCCACAGCTCGTACCAGCCAGTAAACCAGAGTTTGGTGATTTTCAAGTTAATGGGGCTTTAAAATTAGCCAAGCCATTGAAACAATCACCTCGGATAATCGCATTAGCGATCACCGATCAACTAAAAGCAGATCAAGACTTTTTAAACATTTGCAATCCTCCTGAGATTGCGGGCCCTGGGTTTATAAACCTGAAAGTAAAAGCCGAATGTCTAATAGCAGAAATAAGAAATCAACTACAAGACAAGCGTCTTGGAGTTCCAGTAATAGATTCTTCAAATGATCAAATGGCGAGCTCTACCGTCGTAGTTGATTTTTCAAGCCCAAATATCGCTAAGGAAATGCATGTAGGACATCTACGCTCAACAATCATTGGTGATTCAATAGCACGAATCCTTGAGTTCCGAGGTCACAAAGTATTACGTCTCAACCATGTAGGTGACTGGGGAACCCAGTTTGGAATGCTGATATCACATCTAAAAACAGTTGCGCCTGAAGCTCTCATCACTGCTGATGTAATCGAGTTAGGTGACCTTGTCAACTTCTATAAGCAAGCAAAACAACGCTTTGATGAAGACATCCACTTCCAAACCACCTCTCGCGAAGAGGTAATCAAGTTGCAAAATGGCGATTCCAAAACATTGAAAGCTTGGAAGCTAATTTGTGAACAGTCCCGAAGAGAGTTCCAGCAAATCTACAATCGATTAGATGTTCGTCTTAGTGAAAGAGGTGAGTCATTCTACAACCCATTTTTAGAACAAGTCATTGATGATCTTAATGACTCCAATCTCTTAGTCATAGATGATGGTGCAAAGTGTGTATTTCTTCAAGGCATCAATGGGAAGGATGGGAGACCACTACCTATGATCATCCAAAAACAAGATGGTGGTTTCAATTATGCAACAACAGATTTAGCAGCAATCAAGTATCGATTTAACACCTCGCCCGAAGGTGATGGAGCTCACCGCTTGATATACGTAACTGATGCAGGCCAAGCCAATCATTTTGCTGGAGTCTTTCAAATTGCCAAACGTGCAAATTGGATTCCAGATGGAGGTCGCATTGAACATGTTCCTTTTGGCCTAGTTCAAGGGTCAGATGGCAAAAAACTCAAAACGCGTTCTGGCAAAACGATACGACTTCGTGACTTGCTGGACGAAGCAATAGATCGTTCCGAAGCTGATCTCCGACGGCGTCTAAAAGAAGAAGATAGAACAGAGAATGATGATTTCATAAAGCATGTTGCAAGCACCGTAGGTATTGCAGCAGTCAAATATGCCGATTTAAGCCAAAACAGAATAACCAATTATCAATTCAGTTTTGACAGAATGCTTTCGCTCCAAGGGAACACTGCACCATACCTTCTTTACGCACTAGTACGCATAGCCGGGATTGCGAGAAAAGGAGGTGATCTGGATACCGCTACGGATAATCTTATATTCAAAGAGGGTCAAGAATGGTCTCTGATCAGAACACTCCTAAAATTCGATGAAGTTGTGGTTGAAGTAGAAGAGGAATTATTACCAAATCGTTTATGCACATACTTATTTGAACTCAGTCAAATTTTTAATCGCTTCTACGATCAAGTGCCTGTTTTAAAAGCTAATGAACCATATCGAAGCTGCAGGTTGGCACTCTGCAGGTTAACTGCCAATACCCTCAACTTGGGCATGAATCTGCTAGGAATACCTACTCTAGAAAGAATGTAATGGAATTTTTTCAAACACCTCAAGCTATTTCACAAACTACACCTCGACCAGAGGTCGAAAAAATGCAAGGCTATAAAGCCCCATTAGAAGGTCGGCGCAATTTACTTCGGCTCGACTTCAATGAAAATACGATTGGTCCCAGCCCACATGTTGTGGAAGCTCTCCGAAGAATTCCTCGTAATCACATATCTATTTATCCTGAATACAGTGGGCTTCGTGAAGCAGTAGCAATAAGCCTCAATTCAAGGGAGGGGGCATCCTCCATAAAGTCTACACAAGTAGGAATATTCAATGGTGTGGATGCAGCCATTCATGCAATTTTTCATGCCTACGGTGATAGAGGCGATCAACTCTTAACGACAACACCAACATTTGGCTACTACACACCTTGTGCCCAAATGCAGGGAATGGAAATTCAGGCCATTCCATATGAGGGTCAAGATTTCAACTTTCCTATCCAACAGATCCAAAGAGTCCTAATAGAGAAAAAAACAAAGCTTTTACTAATCTGTAACCCTAATAATCCAACCGGGACAAGGGTATCTCCTCAGAAAATTATAGACTTTGCCACTTCAACACCGAACACATTAGTTGTAGTGGATGAGCTCTATGAAGCTTTTACAGGCGATAGTGTCTTACCAAAAGTTGACTTTGATAAGACTCCGAACCTTGTAGTACTTAGATCTCTCTCAAAAACTGCAGGTTTAGCTGGCCTACGAATTGGTTTTGCTATTGGAACCATCGATGTAGTAAACCGAATCAGTCGCGTAACAGGTCCTTATGACGTCAATAGTTTTGCCGTCATAGCCGCTTTGGCTGCTCTCGAAGACCAAGCCTATGTTGATGCCTATGTTGAAGAGGTGTTACAAGCTAAAGACTGGATAAATTGCCAGCTCAAACATAGTAGGAGGCGTTACCACCTTGATGGTGGCAATTACTTATTGATCTGGCCGAATCAAGCATCCTTGGGAGTAGAAGCATCTCTTAAAGAGGCAGGAATTCTTGTTAGAAACATGAAAGGTAAGCCATTAATAGATGGAGCTTTACGTGTAAGCATCGGCACAACCGATCAAATGCAACAATTTTGGGAAGCCTTTTCAAATATTGACTTCATCAAAGTTCAATGATTTTCTAACGCATAATATTGATAACAGTCTGACCAGAAAGAGTTTCTGGCAAATATAGAGTTTTTCCGACTTTCTTTACCTCAATTCCTTTCATCGCATCTAAGAAAGGTTGAACTCCTGTTTGGTCACAATTGCTCACAGGTTTGCCTCTAACGTATTGAACTGGAATAACTCTCTTGGGTTTTAAATCATTGACAACTCTTGCTGCTTCAACCCCGTCATAAACCTTGGCACCACCACCAACTGCAATAACGAGAACATCTGGACGACCAAGTAATACCTTATCTTCCCCAGTAAGAGGTGCTGCAGCACCTCCCAAATGAGCAAAGCTTATCCCCCCCTGAGTCCACTGCCAAAGAGTTGCAAAGCCATATCTACGTCCACCAAATCGATCATGAGGAGAGGTAAAACCTTCAACACTCAATCCGTCGATTCGGTATGAACCAGGTTGAACAAGGAATCTCCCTTTAGCAATTCTTGCTCCCTCATCAGCCAATTCAGAACTAGCAAGAATCACATTCGCCCGCAATCTAGGTTCTGTAAGTCCTTCAGCACAGCCCACAGCTTTAAAAGGATTAATCAATACAGATTGACCACCACCCTTAATCAGCAGTGAGCTATGGCCGTAGCTAGTTATGCGAACTCCGCCCGCAAGAGCAGAGAAGCCTGAGGAGCTCATCAAAGCCAATATCAGGAACGTTCTCTTAAAGAAAAATCGCCAAGACAAAAAATTGATTGCCATTAATTAGTAGCCTTATGAGTCAAAAAATTAGCAGGGGCCTTGTGTTGGATCAATAAGACATAAAAAGTTGCTTAGCAACTGATGTCCCCCTTCTGTAAGAACACTCTCAGGATGGAACTGAACTCCCTGAAGATGTTGATGTGCTCGATGCCTTAGCCCCATAATTGTTCCATCCTCAAGCCAAGCCGTTATTTCCAGGCATTCGGGAAGAGACTCACGTTCAACAATAAGACTGTGATATCTCGTGGCAATCAATGGGTTCGGTAGGCCTAAAAAAACACCTGCACCTTCATGCAAAACATTTGATGTTTTTCCATGCATAAGTTGATGTGCTCTCACAACCTTGGCGCCATAAGCTTGAGCAAGAGCCTGATGACCTAAACAAACTCCAAGAGTGGGAATCATAGGAGCAAGGTAAGTCAAAACTTCTAAACAAACTCCAGATTGATCGGGGTCTCCTGGGCCAGGGGAAAGAAGTATTCCTTGAGGGGAAAGATTATTTATCTCATTAAGGGAAAGAGAATCATTACGCTCTACTCTTATATTAGTTGCAACAGGATGATCAACAGCCAACTCGCCCAAGTACTGAACAAGGTTGAAGGTAAAGCTATCGTAGTTATCAATAACAAGAAGCATAGGAAGAAGGGTTTATATCCCTAATTGGATTAATAGCGGTGGCAATAGTAAGAGGATTGCAATAATCAAAGAACTAATTGATGCAATCAAAACTGAAGCAGCAGAACAATCCTTAGCTATTCGAGCTAATGGATGATAACGACGTCCTATAGCCAAATCTACAACAGCTTCAATTGCAGTATTTAACAACTCCAAAACCAAAACAGCAGCCACTGTTAACACCAGGATAGCCAAATGGTTAATACTAAGTTTTAACCAGATTCCACAGCTAAAAACTAAAGCTCCAATAAATACATGAATGCGGAAGTTCCTTTGAGTCAAAAAACCATAAACAATTCCTTGTGCTGCATAACGAAAACTAGCCTGCAAATCTGTGGAGATTCTCCAAGAGCCTCTCCTTGAGCCAGGCCTAAGACGACTAGAGAGCGGAGTAATCTTTGACGACAAAGCCTTAGCTCTTTCAGAAGGAATCATCGATCTCTTCGTTTTTTTGATCCATTAGGTCGCAGATTACCGTCGATACACAACAGTTGCTCCTGACAGCTAAGCATGTCTTTTAATTTCTCAGAAGTTGGATGATCCCAACCCAGCAAATGCAGAAAGCCGTGACTTACTAGCCAACGAAGTTCGTATAACAAAGAATGGTTATGCTCCTTAGCTTGTCGCTCTGCTGTTGTTATAGAAACAACTATGTCCCCAAGCTCAATAGAATTAGAGTCTGGAATATAAAGCTGCTCATCAAAGATAGAAAAGGAAAGAACATCTGTTGCTTCAGATTTACTTCGCCACGCTGAGTTCAAAGCAGCAATAGTGAAATCATCTACAAATTGAAGCCCCATAGATACAGCAGGTGTGGAGCGTATCAATTCATGGCAAAACAAAGAGTGATTGCAACGAACAAATTGAAACCATTCTTTTAAATCTTTTTCCCAACATTCAGCTTTCGTAAGAGCAATTATCGGTACTTGATCTGCAATTCCTTTCAATAACTCTTCAGATGCTCCATTAAAGGACAAATCAAGCTCAAGCAATTTAGAGCTGGTCAAGAATTTATTCACCTGCACTCAATGTGGAAGGTTAGGGCGCCCCAACCAGGCAACAAAAAGTATGAACGCAACAAAACCAAAAGCTGTAAAACCGAAGTGAATAAGGCTCTGATTACCCTTTCGAACCATATTCTTCATAGCCAGTTTCACAAAGCTAGAAGGGGGAGGGGTTTTGGAAACTGATTTCTTGTTTGTTGAGTCAGTATTCATGAGATGTTTATTGGTTTTCTTGATCAATATTGGAATGATCAATACCTTGCCGTAAAAGAGCCTGGATAAATCGATCAAGCTCGCCATTCATAACGCCCTGTACATCTGTAGTCTCTTCCTCAGTTCTCAAATCTTTGACCATCTGATAGGGATGAAAAACATAATTGCGAATTTGATTTCCCCAAGCTGCCTCAACAATGTCACCTCGAATATCAGCAATTTCCGCAGCACGTTGCTCCTGTGCAATGACCAATAACTTAGCTTTTAACAACGCCATGGCTTTCTCCTTGTTTTGC
This sequence comes from Prochlorococcus sp. AG-463-F15, assembly GCA_003211755.1. Classification (GTDB taxonomy): domain Bacteria; phylum Cyanobacteriota; class Cyanobacteriia; order PCC-6307; family Cyanobiaceae; genus AG-363-K07. Next base: position 12,927 of record QCRS01000026.1, read on the forward strand.
AACTGTGAGCGCTCTTGAGTACAACGAACAGCTAATCCAGTAGGGATATGTAAGATCCGAACTGCCGTCTCAACTTTATTGACGTTTTGACCGCCTGCTCCGCCTGACCGGCTTGTAGTCACTTCAAGGTCTTTATCAGGAATTTCCAACTCAACCTCATGGTCGAGTTTTGGCATCACCTCAACACCCGCAAAGCTTGTTTGGCGTTTTCCATTGGCATTAAAGGGAGAAATCCTCACTAATCGATGAGTACCTTTCTCATGTTGGAGATATCCATACGCATGGCGCCCCTCAATCTCAACAGTGACGCTTTTAATCCCAGCTTCTTCGCCTTCAGACAATTCATCTACCGTGACCTTCATTCCATGATCTGCCGCCCAACGGGTATACATCCGCAACAGCATCTGAGCCCAATCCTGCGCATCTGTTCCTCCAGCTCCAGCATTGATTGACAAAACAACCCCTTCCTTATCATAAGGGCCGCTTAAAAGGCGTTCTAACTCCCAACGATCGAGATCTATACGTAACTGATCCAACCCAGACTGAGCCTCTTGCAGCATCTCTTCATCTGGTTCAAATTCATAAAGTTCAATGCTGGCCTTTGCATCAACAATCAGAGTTTTCCATCGAACCAATTCTGATAATTGAGCTTTGACTTCATCCAACTGCCGCATATGCTTTTGAGCATTCCGCTGATCACTCCAAAAATCTGGCTGTGCTGCAAGTTGTTCAAGATCTTGTTGGCGAGCATTTAAAGCAGGAACGTCAAAGACAGTCCTGAGCATTGCCCAGGCGATCAGTGAGTTGAGAAAGGTCTCTTTTGAAATCAGTTAGATCTAGCAAATGTGAGATCTCAGAAATGGGTTACGACGCTATCAGTTCAAGAAGCCACATAGGATCTTAAAAAGTCACAACGACGCAATGACAAAGGTTGAAATTTACACCTGGCAATTTTGCCCATTTTGTATACGCGCAAAAGCCCTTCTTGAGAAAAAGGGTGTGAATTACATTGAACACTCTATTGATGGTGATCAAGCAGCACGTGAGGATATGGCTGAAAGGTCAGCAGGACGAACTACAGTACCTCAAGTCTTCATTGATGATAAGGGAATCGGAGGATGTGATGACCTATACGAACTTGAACAAAATCAACAATTAGACCAACTGCTGGGTCTAGTGAACTAAGGAAATGAAACATCTTTTCGTTCTCGATCCCATTGAGCAAATAAATCCTGCCAAAGATTCCTCAGCTGCATTGATGCAAGCAGCACATCGAGCATCGATTGAAGTTTGGGCATGCACACCCTCAGACTTACAAGCCCGTGGAGATAAAGCATGGGTAGTCACAAATCCAATTATTCCTGAGCCATGGATAAATATCGCAGTACCCCAAAGCAAGCCACTAACTGACTTCAATTGTATTTGGATGCGCAAGGATCCTCCTGTAGATGAAGCTTTTTTATATGCCACCCATTTACTGGAAGTAGCAGAGCGCGATGGAATAGTTATTTTAAACAAGCCAGCTTCCCTAAGAGCCTGGAATGAGAAGCTTGGAGCTCTGCGTTTCAGCAAATTGATGGCTCCTACGCTTGTGGCGAGTCGAGTAGTTGAACTAGCAGACTTTGCAAGAGACCAAGGTGAAGTAGTCATCAAGCCATTAGGTGGCAAAGGTGGTCAAGGGGTCATCCGAATTGCTAAAGATGCACCTGGTCTAGAAGCCTTGCTGGAGTTAATGACTGATCAAGAGCGCTTACCTGTAATGATGCAAAGCTTTTTACCAGCAGTCAGTGACGGTGACAAGAGAATCTTGTTAGTTGATGGGAAGC
>QCRS01000027.1 GCA_003211755.1 Prochlorococcus sp. AG-463-F15
CTGAAGCTTCTAGAGCTTCTTGTTTGCTGCTATTGCCTTGAAGTCCTTCAACATATTGTGGGATTTTTTTGGGACTTTTCATTAAATGCAGCGTTAGGGATGCTTGCTTGGGAACAAACTTTGCTGCGCTTGGTATTTCTAGTTGATTGCTCTCAATATTTTTTTGATCTGGGAGTGCGTTAACTCCTTCAGCTAGACCTGCTAGAGCAAATACACAAAACAAGGTAGTCGCCATTGCAATCAGCAAGGAGTTAACCTTCATGGACTAGCAAAGAGAGACTTGAGTTCATCTTTGGCCATTAGCGTTCTGATACTTGTTGCTTGCATCAAGATAATTGCATGAACCAGCAAAGTCCGAAGACTCTTTCTCCTAATGATTTATATGGTTGGCTTTCGAATGCTTCTGGTAAACCAGTATTGGTTGATGTCCGAGAAGATCAAGAATTGGCTATAGCTCCTTTCCCCTTCCCTGTCCTCCATTTGCCATTAACTAAGTCTGATTTGTGGATAAAAAATTTGGCTCAGGAACTACCGAAAAGTCAATCATTGGTTGTGATTTGCCATTCGGGTATTCGTAGTTGGAATTTCGCTACTTGGTTAATAGAGCAAGGATGGAATGGGGAGGTTTGGAACCTTGAAGGTGGGATCGATGCTTGGAGCGTAAACGTAGATTCATCGGTTCCACGATATTGAGAAGTTGTAAAAGAGTTCTTCATAGTGTTGTGAGAGATGTCAAAAATCCCCGTACGATCGAATTGCTTTTTGTGATCACTTGGAGATACTGCCAAAAAGACAACAGCAAGTCCTTCGAGCCACGGTGCATCATTACGTGGACACTATGGAGCCGGTTGGCAGTAAAGCTCTTGTCCGTCGCTTTCAAATTCAAGCAAGCTCCTCAACTGTTCGTTCAGATATGGGAGCCCTTGAAAATCGAGGATTATTGACTCAACCTTATCCTTCAGCAGGAAGGGTCCCTAGCCCACAAGGGTATCGACATTATGTGAATTGCTTACTTCCTCCTCCTGGAGTTGCAGTTCAGCATTTAGAGAGTGAGTTGACCAATATCAGTCTTCGATTAGCTGCATTGGATGATCTCTTGTGGAAGTTGGCTAGACGTCTTACTGACTTCACTGGTTTGATGAGTTTAATTACACGGCCAGTGCGTAAGCAAAAGACCCTTGAAAAAGTTCGTTTAGTACAAAGTGGTGAAAGGCTTTTGGTGATGCTTGTAGAAAGTTCAAATGATGCCAGTCATTTGAATGTTCGTTTTCCTCTTGAGGCTGTAGGTGAACTTGAAGCTATGGAAACTTGGATTCGTGAACAACTTTTTCTTTCAAGAAATGGCAGCTTGGATTGGTCGAGTTTGCCTCCTCATCTTCACATGAGTGGAACAGTTTTGAGGGAGGCGATTCAAAGTCATAGAGAATCCATTTCAACTTTAGAAACAGGAGCTGTATTTCATGGAATATCTCAGTTAGTGGCGCAACCAGAATTTAGTCAAAGCAATAGCCTGCGTCCTCTTTTAGAGCTTTTAGATAGTCAGCCAGCAGAAGTATTGCCAATGGATCAACACGAGCCTACTCGTGTTTGGATTGGCTCTGAACATCCTCATAAAGCTTTGGTTGACTGCGCTGTCGTTCTGGCTTCATATCGCAGTTCGAACGAAGAGATTGGCCAAGTTGCTTTGGTGGGACCGATGCGCATGGCATATTCCACAGCTATGGCCTCAGTCCGGACCGTTGCAGACCATTTAAGTAGGATTTTGACTTGAAGTTTATTCCTAAAGTTCAGACCCCAGTCTTTCTGCAACTGTATTTACGTCCTTATCTCCTCGCCCAGAGCAATTGATAACTATTTCAGTGTTTGCTTCTAAAGTTGGACAGAGTTTTTCTAGCCAAGCGAAAGCATGTGATGTCTCAAGAGCAGGGATGATCCCTTCCAGTTGACTTACTAATTTCAGAGCATTCAAAGCTTCCTTGTCAGTGACAGCTGCATATTCTGCACGACCTATTTCGCGTAAATAACTGTGCTCAGGTCCTACTCCTGGGTAATCCAAACCAGCACTAATTGAATGTGCCTCTTGTACTTGACCATTTTCATCTTGAAGTAGAAGGCTCATTGCTCCATGCAAGACGCCTACTCGCCCTTCCGTAATAGTCGCTGCATGACGACCAGTTTCTATACCCTCACCAGCTGCTTCAACACCGATCATCCTTACAGTGAGCTCTTCTATGAATGGATGAAATAGGCCCATTGCATTTGAGCCTCCACCTACGCATGCAAGAAGTACATCAGGTAGTCCACCAAAGGCTTTAAGGCATTGTTTACGAGTTTCTTGACCAATAACTGCATGAAAGTCTCTCACCAGCATTGGATAGGGATGAGGACCTGCTACGGAGCCAAGAATGTAATGGGTGGTTTCAACATTGGTAACCCAATCGCGAATTGCTTCACTGGTGGCGTCTTTTAGTGTTGCTGTCCCAGCAATAACTGGCTTTACTTGTGCCCCAAGTAGTTTCATTCGAAATACATTTAGTGCCTGTCTTTGCATGTCTTCTCTACCCATGTAGATAACACATTCGAGGCCAAAACGAGCACAAACAGTAGCTGTAGCAACTCCATGCTGCCCAGCTCCAGTTTCGGCGATAATCCGCTTCTTTCCCATCCTCAGAGCTAGAAGCGCTTGGCCTAAAGCATTATTGATTTTGTGGGCACCCGTGTGATTTAGATCTTCTCGTTTCAACCATATACGAGGGTTTTTCCCTTCTTTCCGATAATATTCGCTGAGTCTTTTTGCTTCATAAAGAGGTGTTTCGCGGCCTACATATGAGTGCAATAGATGACTTAACTCATCTGTGAAATTTTTATCTTTCCACGCATCTTCAGCGGCTTGTTCTAGTTCATTAAGAGCAGGTATTAGTGTCTCTGGAACATATTGACCGCCAAAACGCCCAAAACGTCCAAGAGCTGATGGGCGAGAGCTGATTGCCAAATCCAAACCCTTGGGCTGAGATGGAATAGTACTTTTCACCTTAAAGGAGAGGAAGATATATACCAGCCTAAGAATTAGATCAATGCCTAAAGGAAGCTGGCGTGAATTTGATGATGCTTCAAGATCTAGATCCTATGTGCCACAATCCATTCGCAATAAAGCGGAACTTAATGTTCTCGTGCAGAAGACTCGAGGTGGAAAGGGTGGGAAGACTGTAACTGTAATTAGTGGTTTAGAGCTGGGCAATGTAGAAGCAAGGAATTTTTTGAAGAGCTTGAAGGGACGCTGTGGAACTGGGGGAACGGTAAAAGAAGATTTATTAGAACTCCAAGGGGACCAAGTTGCAGTAGTACTAGAGCTTTTAAGAAAAGAGGGTTATCGCCCTAAAAAATCTGGTGGATAACGCAGAAATTTTTGGTTTCGTTTTAATGGAGAATGGGTTTTAAAATAATTTAAAAATGGCTGACCACTCAGGAGAAGCAATAACCCCAAATGCCAAGAACATTGTTTGGCATGAAGTATCTGTGACCAGAGATGCAATAGCTCGTAAGAGGGGACATAGAAGTTCAATTCTTTGGTTTACGGGGTTATCTGGCTCAGGAAAAAGTACTTTGGCAAATGCCGTAAATGCCGCTCTTTTTGAACTTGATTTGTCATCTTATGTGCTGGATGGTGACAATATTCGACATGGTCTTTGCAGAGATTTAGGTTTTTCTGATTTAAATCGTGAGGAGAACATACGTCGTATTGGTGAGGTATCAAAACTTTTCCTTGATGCTGGGGTAATAGTTCTTACAGCCTTTGTCTCTCCTTTTGGCGCTGACCGTGAAAGAGCTAGGTCTTTGGTAAATGAAGGCGATTTCTTGGAGATTCATTGTGCAGCAGATCTTGCAACATGTGAAACACGGGATACAAAGGGACTTTATGCAAAAGCTAGAGCAGGTCAAATTAAAGATTTCACAGGTATATCAAGTCCATATGAAGAGCCTAAAAACCCTGAGTTAAAAATTGATACTGGCCTTATGGATTTGGATACTTGTGTTGAGGTAGTAATCAGTAAGTTAATTGAATTGAAAGTTGTACCTGACCTTGCTTCTAATGCTTAACAATTACTTTTCCTTCGCTTAATATGTTGTATATCAACAGTTAAATATGTAAATGATTAGATTTAATTTATTAGTTTTGCGATGTTTGTGCTAGGTAAGCATTTGCGCCTAGCTTTATAAGCTTTCTGTCTTTTTTCACTATTTGATCATGTAGTGATTGTCGGTAGGTAGAAACTTTTTTAAAGATTTCGGAGTTATATGTACCTAAGATTTGTGCTGCCAATAATCCTGCATTCAGCCCTCCTCCAATAGCTACTGTTGCTACGGGAATTCCACCAGGCATTTGCAAGATTGAATACATTGAGTCAACGCCAGATAGAAACTTGCTCTGAACTGGAACTCCTATTACTGGGATTGTTGTAAGAGATGCAATCATGCCAGGGAGATGAGCTGCTCCACCAGCTCCAGCAATTATTACTTTTAGTCCCTTGGAGTCTGCTTCTTTAGCAAATTGGACCATCTCAAGTGGAGTGCGATGAGCAGAGAGAATGCGCACTTCAACTCTTAGCCCAAATTCTTCCAAAATTTCTATGGCAGGTTTAAGTGTTGTCAGATCTGAGTCGCTACCCATGAGTACTGCCACTAGAGGCATCAGTTCAGCTTTTGCTGAAGTCAAGTGTCAAAGTGCAGAGTTCATTATTAATAATGATTAGAAACTCATCTTTTCGCATTCTTCATCGCTGATTTTTTCAAATGCGTCGTATTACTCACGTTCGCTTACCCAATCCAAAAAACAATGGTGAAGGCAATTTCTGGTGGGTTCTCCTGGATGACCAGGACATAGTTCTTTCAGTAAATCCTATGAATGATGGCTCCGCGTTAGTTGGAGAAAATTGGAGAGGAGATTGGCTGAGTCCGATGGGAATTGATCTACAAATAAATGGAGGTTTTGGACTAGCTTTCCCTGAGCTCACTTTTGAAGATCTCCCCACCCTGTATGACTTATTGGATCAACTTTGGCTTGATGGCGTGGAGGCAATTTGCCCAACATTCGTAAGTTGCGGGGTGTCTGAATTGAGGACGGCTCTAGATGTGTTACGTGAGGCTCGAAATCATCATTGCACCAGTCGCTGCAAACTGTTAGGGGCACATCTAGAAGGTCCATTTTTGGCTAAGGATCGTAATGGTGCACATGCTCCTGAATTCTTGTGTCAGCCTAGTTTGAATGCTTTAAATGAAAGGATTGGAGGGATTGAAGATGAAATTGCTCTTGTCACTTTGGCCCCAGAATTAGTTGGCTCTTTAGAGGTAATAAAAAGACTGAATAGTGTGGGTGTGGTTGTTTGCCTAGGTCATTCATCAGCTGACAATGAGGCTGCAAGCATCGCATTTGTCCATGGGGTCAGCATGCTTACTCATGCATTGAATGCAATGCCTGGTTTGCAACATAGATCTCCTGGCCCAGTAGGAGAAGCTATCAAAAATGGACAGATTGCTATTGGTTTAATAGCCGATGGTGTTCATGTACATCCTGATATTGTTGTTTTATTGCAGCGATTGGCCTCTAATCAATTGGTTTTAGTAAGTGATGCTATTTCTCCCTATGGAATGAAGGACGGGTTATACAAATGGGATAAGCGTTCAATTTTTTCAGATAGGGGTTCGTGCAGACTTGAGAATGGCACTTTGGCCGGCTCAACAGTGCCGTTATTAAAGGCATGCAAAAACCTTGCTCGTTGGACTGGCAATTCTTCTTCTGCAATTTGGTCTGCGACTATTGCCCCTCGTCGTGTTTTATATAAAGAACAAAGTTTTGATGATTATTTTCTCGGTAAATCTTTGAAGCAACTACTTCGATGGAAGATGACTTCTCAGCAGGATGAGCTTTCATGGCAGCGAGCTGATTAGGATCTCGTCGGAACTATTTTGAATCAATGTCCATTGAAAAGCTTCAGGAACGTAAGCAGGCCGAGAAATCTGAAGTAGAAAGCTACTTCAATGGTATGGGCTTTGATCGTTGGAATCGCATTTATAGCGATAGTGAAGATGTCAACAAAGTTCAGCGGAATATTCGGATAGGCCACCAAAAGACTGTGGATGATGTTCTTGCTTGGCTCAAAGAATCTGGTGACCTGAGTCAGATGAGTTTTTGTGATGCCGGTTGTGGTGTAGGCAGTCTCTCTCTCCCCTTGTCTGCAATGGGTGCAGGCTCAATTGCAGCTAGTGATATATCTAAGTCAATGGTAGATGAAACCAAGCGCCGTGCTGAGGAGTTAGGCCTTGATCTAAGAAGACTTAGCTTTTCAACCTCAGACTTGGAAAGTGTTCAAGGATCATTTCATACAGTGATTTGCCTGGATGTTTTTATTCACTACCCACAACAACCTGCTGAAGAAATGGTTAGACATCTTTGTAGCTTGTCTGAAGAAAGATTGATTGTTAGTTTTGCACCCTATACACCTTTGCTTGCACTGTTGAAGCGTATTGGTCAATTCTTCCCTGGCCCAAGTAAAACCACTCGTGCATATACTCTTCGTGAAGATGGAATTGTAAGAGCGGCGAGAGAATGTGGCTTTCAACTTGGTAGGAGCAAACTTAACAAAGCACCTTTTTATTTCTCGCAGTTAATTGAATTTCATAGAGCTTGATCAATTAAACTCATTTGAGTAAATCTCTTATCTTTTCTTGGTGATTTATATAAATATGACTTAGGGAGTTAAATACCCTTAAAATCTCTGACAATCTTTTATTTTTAATTTTTTTGGAAGTGGTGCTTTGAATGAGTACATCCTTCCATTAATAGGTACGTTTATTAGCTTGTGTGCATGAAGAAAATAGCCTCCTTCCCCAGTGGTTGAATCGCTGGACATTAGTCCATCAGCCTTGTAAAAAGGATCACCTATTAATGGAGTCCCTATTGAGGCAAGATGTATTCGAATTTGATGAGGACGGCCAGTAAATATCGTCACCTCAAGAAGATCGGCATTCCTGTTTTTTTTTATAAGTCTCAATTTCGTAAAAGCCTTCTTTTCTGCGATTTTTAGTCTCAAAGGTTTAAATTCTTTTGAAGCTGGTTTCTTGACATTCCAAACTTCTTCCAGGAGAGGGTGAAAACACTTTGAGATTGGTTCTTTGACTTCAATTGTTTCACCTACATAGAGACTTTTATTCTTTTCTGCTAGTGCACGATAAATTCGGCGGAACGAAGTTTCTTTTGACAGATTGTCACGAAATAGTTTGGAGAGATTGGCTCGGGTTGTTTTCTTTCTGGCTAGAATCAAAGCTCCAGAAGTGAATCTGCCTAAACGATGTACTGGCTTTGGAATTAAACCATTATTAGAACCTTTATATTTTTTATGAAGCAACTCAGTAAGAGTATGTTTTAAAAAACCTCCCCCTGGTACTGTTGGCAGTCCGGAGGGCTTATTGATGATTAATATATCATTATTGTCAAATAAAGTTTCAAAAAATGTAGGTATTGCTGGTTCCACCCATGGAGGACGAAACCAGGAAATAAGGTCACCATTAGTGATCTTTGCATTGGTATATATTGATCTATTGTTTATTTCTAGCTGACCATCTTTGATGCGTTCTTCCCATTCTTTTCTGGATGAATGCTTGTAGAATAGAGTTAAAAACTCTAATAAATTTTTGCAATTATTTGATTCATTAATTCTTTGAGTATATTGCCAACCATCATTTAAAGTATCTGGAATCCAGATAGACTCTTCAGACGATACATTTACAGCCAAAATATTTTAAGTTACTAGGTGATTCTCAAGTGCATATCTAACTAATTCGGTACGGCTCGATGTTTCTGTTTTGATAAAAAGTCTACTCACATATTTTTCTACATTTCTAATGGAAGTTTCAAGTTTCCTGGCAATTTCCTTATTCATTAGTCCTTCGGCTACTAATTGGAGAACACTCGCCTCTCTTGGAGTGAAATTTGGCAATGCAATGTCTCTTGATGGAGCGGTTTCACCTTGAGTAAGCATTGATTTTATTTCGGTAATTTGTCTTGCCATTTGACCCACGTCGGCATCAGCAAATCTTGCTGCTTCGGCTAATAATCTTTCTTGTCGCTTGACCACATTACGTACACGAGCAATCAATTCGTCTGGGTCAAATGGTTTGGAGATGTAATCATCAACACCTGCCAGGTAGCCCTGAGTTCGATCAACTGTCATTCCTTTAGCGGTTAGAAAGATGACGGGTGTCCCTCCCAGTCGTTCATCTTCTCTAAGTCGTTTAAGCAGCTCGTATCCATCGCACTGAGGCATCATTACATCGCTAATTATTAAATCAGGGAACAATTGTTGGGCTTTTTGCCAACCTTCTTCTCCATCTACAGCTGTTGTGACGTCAAACCCTTCGTCTTGGAGATAAGCTTGCACAGCTGACCTGAGGCCTGGTTCGTCATCAACCAGTAGCAGTCGTGGTTGTTTCACAACTTCATTAATAGGCGGTTGAGTTTCGCTCATTAATCAAGGAAGGCGACTGGATAAATAGCACTAGAGTTTATATCCATTTGAATTTTCGATGCAGAGAAAACAGCCTAAGGATATTTAGTCCATTACGCTGCTTTTTCTAGAGCGATTCATTCAGGGAGGAACAACAGCTCTTACACGAATGCAGCCATCTACTGTCCGAGTGACTGATCAGAAAGCTTTACTGGACTTTGATTATCAAGCAACTACTCCTTGTGACCCTGAGGTTTTAGCTGTAATGAAACCTTATTGGAGTGAATTGTGGGGTAATCCATCCAATCGTCAAAGTCGGGCTGGTTTGTGTGCATCTGCAGCGGTCAGCTTGGCTCGAGAGCAAATCGCTGCATTTTTGAGAATTAAGCCTGAGAGATTGATTTTTACTAGTGGTGCAACAGAAGCAAATAATTTAGCTCTTTTAGGTCATGCGCGTGCAAGGGCTTTAGAACTTGGAAGGCCAGGTCATTTGATTACCGTTGCGACTGAACATCATTCGGTGCTCGACCCTCTCAGACAACTTCAGAGAGAAGGATTTCGCCTCACAGAGATCCAACCTCAACCTGATGGCCTTTTGTCGACAAAGCAATTGATTGAGGCGTTTCAAAATGACACGATTTTGGTGAGTGTAATGATGGCTAATAATGAAATAGGTGTATTACAACCTCTGGATGAATTTACAAAATTGTGCATTGAAAGAGGTGTTATTTTTCATACTGATGCTGCACAAGCATTTGGTCAGCTACATTTTAATCTAGATCAAATCTGCATAGATTTTCTGACTATTAGTGGCCACAAGATATATGGGCCAAAAGGAATTGGTGCTTTGGTTTTAAAGGAAAATGTACCTATTCTCCCTTTGCAATGGGGAGGTGGACAGGAGTTAAATTTAAGGCCAGGGACAATACCAGTAGCTCTTGCAGTTGGCCTTGCAAAGGCAGCAGAACTTGCATTTAATGATTTAGATAGTCGTTATATAAGGTTTTGTAATTTACGGAATCAATTTTTGGATAGTTTAAGAGAAAAGATTCCTGAGTTAAAGGTAAATGGCTCTATCAAACATCGCTTGCCTAATAATTTAAATATTACTATTCCAGGTGTGAGAGGTAATAAACTTCATAGGGCATTAAGACCTTTGTTAAATTGCAGTAGTGGTTCTGCATGTAGTAATGGTGAGCCATCACATGTTTTGAGAGCACTTGGACGAAGTAAGGAAGAGGCTGAAGCTTCTTTAAGACTCAGTTTTGGACGGTCAACAACAAAGGATCAGGTAAACAATGCTGTTAGTTTGATTGCAAATGTTGTTAAAGAGTTACATTAAGATAGAGATCTAACTACTATTAGGAATTAATAGTTAATGAATACAAAGTATGATTTTATTGAGAACTTTCTAAGTGATTAAGATTTTACCCTTTGCGACGAGCAATCCTGCATTTGGCACTTCTACTACGAGGGTTTTTGGATGTTTCTGCTGAGCTTGCTTGAAGTGGTTTGCGTGTAATTCTTTCTAAACGCTCATCATTAAGAAATGCTTGCTTTACCCGTCTATCTTCAAGCGAATGAAAGCTAATTATGCTTAACACTCCTCCTTCTTTAAGCCAATTTGGAGACTGTATTAGGAAGTGATTAAGAACTTCTAGTTCATTATTTACCTCTATGCGCAATGCTTGAAAGGTTCGTGTCGCAGGGTGTATTCGCCCATGTCTCTGCTTTGGTGGATAGCAGCCTGCTATCGCATAGGCCAAGTCGCTTGTGCCTTTGTAAGGCCCTAGTTCCAATAAGTCTGTTTTAATTCGTCTGGCAATTTTCCTAGAGTATCTTTCTTCACCATACGTATAGATAATTTTTGCCAGCTCAGCTTCATTTAAGTTTTTGATCAGTTCTCCAGCGGTTATTCCTTGCTCTGGGTTCATGCGCATATCCAGTGGTCCATTTAAGCGGAAGCTAAATCCTCTATCAGCAACATCCAATTGAGGGCTACTTACACCTAGATCGGCTAAAACCAAAATTGCCTTGTCAGGTGGAATGAAGTCTGCAAAATTTGTTTTTATAATTTTTACTCTTGATCCGAAATGCTCCAACCGTTTAGCAGCAGCAGCACATGCTGTTGGGTCTTGATCCAGTCCGATGACTCGCAAGTTGGGATGAGCCTCCAGTATTAAAGAGCAATGACCAGCCGCACCAAGAGTTGCATCAATAATTAATCCCTCATTAAGGAGCTTTTCAGGCAAATTCTTGACTAAATCAAGGATTTCATCAGCCATCACAGGAAGATGCTGGAATCTCAAATCTTTCTGAGTTGATTGGTCTGGCATAGTTTCTTCCTAAGATCTAAGTAATTAACTTTTTTTGTCTGGCCCCATGACGCAGCTAGAAACGCGCACGGAGCCAATGGTGGTCAACTTTGGTCCCCACCATCCTTCTATGCATGGCGTTTTGCGCTTAGTAGTGACATTGGATGGTGAAGATGTTGTGGATTGTGAGCCGGTAATCGGTTATCTCCACCGTGGAATGGAGAAAATTGCGGAAAATAGAACGAACGTTATGTTCGTTCCTTATGTCAGTCGCATGGATTATGCGGCTGGGATGTTTTATGAAGCGATCGTAGTTAATGCACCCGAACGATTAGCGAACATTTCTGTCCCTAAACGGGCCAGTTATATAAGGGTTTTGATGCTTGAGCTTAATCGTGTTGCTAATCACCTTTTATGGCTTGGCCCATTTTTGGCGGATGTGGGAGCCCAGACACCCTTCTTCTACATTTTTCGTGAACGGGAAATGATTTATGACCTTTGGGAAGCGGCTACAGGGCAACGATTGATAAATAACAATTATTTTCGTATTGGTGGAGTTGCTTGTGATCTTCCTTGGGGCTGGCTTGTTAAATGTAGAGATTTCTGTGATTGGTTTGGTCCTAAAATCGATGAGTACGAAAAGCTGATTACTAATAATCCAATTTTTCGTAGACGTATAGAAGGCTTGGGAACAATTAGTCGTGAAGAAGCTATTAATTGGAGTTTGTCTGGACCCATGCTGCGTGCTTCAGGTGTCTCATGGGATTTGCGCAAAGTCGATCACTACGAATGTTATGACGATTTTGATTGGGATGTTGCGTCGGAAAAAGAAGGTGATTGCTATGCACGTTATCGAGTAAGGATTGAGGAAATGCGTCAATCACTAAAAATCTTGAAGCAGGCTTGTGACATGATTCCTGGTGGTCCAACTGAAAACCTCGAGGCCAAACGAATGGCAGAAGGAAAGACCAGTCCTTTTGCAGGTTTTGATTATCAATATGTTGCCAAAAAAGTTGCTCCTACATTCAAGATCCCTAATGGTGAGCTTTATACCCGTTTGGAATCAGGTAAAGGAGAGATAGGAGTTTTTCTTCAAGGGAACAATGATGTAACTCCTTGGAGGTTCAAAATTCGTGCTGCTGACTTAAATAACTTGCAGATCCTTCCTCATATTCTCAAAGGTGCCAAGGTCGCGGACATCATGGCCATCCTTGGTTCAATTGACGTCATCATGGGTTCAGTAGATCGCTGATTACTGTTTTGGTATCTAAAAAACCTGAGCATTGGCTTCTTTTGGAGCGCATAGTTCGTTTTGGGGAGACTGATGCAGCAGGAGTAGTTCATTTTCATAACGTGCTGCGGTGGTGTCATGAGGCTTGGGAAGAGAGCCTTGAGGGGTATGGATTGAATTCTTCTGATGTTTTCCCGACTGGCATTCAACAAGTGGAGAGCTTGGAAATTGCTTTGCCTGTGGTTCATTGTGAAGCTGATTTCAGATTGCCAATAAAGGCAGGCGACCATTTGGAAATCATACTTTTGCCTGAAAAAATTGATATGACGGGTTTTCAAGTTCATGCCAAATTTCAACGAGGGAAGAAAAATGTTGCTTTTGGTCTAATTCGACATTTAGCCATCAATGCTCGCACCAGAGAGAGATGTCTCTTACCAGAGAAAATTGATCTTTGGATAGAAGCATCATCTTTAAAGCTGGGCCCTAGACCTTTATAAATTTGCCTGACTTCGAACAATTAGTGATTTGTTTTAAGCCAATTATTCCACTTTGAACGTTCCCATTTCCCCGCATCATTAGGAGCGAGTTCTTTGCATTCATACCAGGCAAAAGGACGTTCTGCTGGCTGCCAAGTCTTTGTCAAGTTCTGAAGAGTTCTTAGTTGCTCTTGGTGCTCATTAGGAGTAAATTCTTTTTTCCACCTTACCAATGCAACTAGTCTTTGGCCCCACTCATCTTCGTTAATGGGTATGAAAATAAGGTATTGAATAGGTAACCCTACTTTCTTTGCAGCTAGGCTTAATTTCGGCTCTAATTGTTCCAAAAATATGGTTTCACCACCTGAGTGAATTGCTGTATCTATTCGGCCAATTATTTCAAGTTGAGAGAAACAACCCTCCATAGTTAACTTTGCAAAGTCTCCTGATCGCCACCAGCCTTTTTCATCTTTGATGTTTTTTAGAGAACCATCTTTCCATTGTGCTGAAGCAAGTCTTGGAGTTTTCACTTCTAATGCACCATTTTGAGTAAGACGTAGTTCAACATCTATTAATGGTTGACCGCAACCAGTTCTACCTTCTAGGAATTCCTTTGGAGTCTGAACACTAATCATTGCGGCTGTTTCAGTGGTTCCATAACAAGGTGCTAAATGAATTTTGTTTCTTCTCGCTTTATCTGCTAAATGTTTTGAAAGCCTTGATCCACCTACCCAAATCACATCAAAGGATTGCAACCATTTCAATCCGTCTGCGTGCTCAATTAAGCGTTGTATTTGTGTTGGTACTAAGGAAATAAGTAAAGGACCAAATTTTCTTTGAAATATAGATTCGCAGGATTTTCTTAATGCAATTGGATTACGCATTAATGAAGGGGTTAGCCAGGTATGTTGAGCTTCCCAAATACGGCTTCGCCACCAGGGCATTAGTCCACTTACATGGTGCAATGGTAATGGATTAAGTATTACGCTGTCTTTGGGCTGTAAGCCTTGATTTTGCAGCCATTGTCCTGTTGCTATAGCTGATTGATCTAGATGTGAAGATGGGTGGAGACATTGGTGTGGCCCCCCGCAACTACCTCCACTTGAAATAACGACACCAGGCCCTTTTGGAAGAATGCTATTGGGAATAATTGGGCTGTCTCCTTTCGCTGGCAATAATTGCACCCACGTGTCCTGTTCTATTGCGGAAGCAAGCTTTTGTGAGCATATTTCAGCTTCTTTTGGTTCACATGCCAAGGTAAGGAGCTTGTTCATGCTGCTTGCCATACCGATGTTGGATTGAAACTGAAAAGGGGACCATCGGGACACCATCCAGGAGCAAGTCCTGGAGCAGTTGGAGTAGGTCCTTGTTGTTGTAATGCTGCGAGATGGTGAATCCAACGGAGTCCAATTCCAGTTTCAAATGACGTACTTAACATTCGGTATCCGACTCCTTGTTGTAGTTCTTTGAGCAGGATTCTTGGATCACCTTCTAATATTGGTCTCCTTACTTGCCAACTTTTCCAGCTTTTTCGCAAAGATGGACTTTTTAACAGTGACTCATCTAGCGCAATAGGTATTTGTTGGCCTAATTCAATAAGACCGTCCAAGTCATCTGTCGCTAGGGGTTGTTCCAACCATTCTAATCTTGGTTCTTGTAGGAAGTGATTTGCCCAATCTTGAGCTTGTGGGCGATCCAGCCCAGCATTTGCATCAAGCCTTAGTCGAGCATTCGGAGGCAGATGTTCTAAAATTTGAAACATTAAGGCCTCTTCTTTTTGCTTGGATTCAAGGCCAATTTTCAATTTTAAGGTGAGTGGATATTCTTCAAACCTTTGTTGTTTGAGTAGCAAATGAATTGAACGCAAAATGGATGGACTTTTTGGTAACAAGATTGCGGATTGAGGAGATTTGAGCCAACCTTCTTCGTTCTGTGATCCGATGAGTCCATCAATTTCTGCTAATG
>QCRS01000028.1 GCA_003211755.1 Prochlorococcus sp. AG-463-F15
ATTTGGCCCTATTCGGTTCCCTACCCATAAAAAGATTGAGACATGAGCCCTTGCTGCGATAATGTCATATTCATCTTGGAGAGCACACTGGGATGTTCAACCCGGAGTTTCTGGCCACAGACAACAATGAAGGTCAAGACGGCAATGAACTGATCCAATATTTACAAGAGCAGTCCCCTGATGTACTTCAGCGAGTTGCGAAATCTGCCAGTCCGGATATTCAAGACATTATTCGCCACAACGTTCAGGGACTTCTGGGAATGCTTCCTGGTGAACAATTTGAGGTAAAGGTCACTTCATCACGAGATAACTTTGCCAGCCTTCTTGCCTCTGCAATGATGACTGGATACTTCCTTCGTCAGATGGAACAAAGGAAAGAACTTGAAGAATCATTGTTCTCTGATGACGACATGTCTGTAAACCCAGAAGATCTCAATCTTTAAAAGCTTCTAGGGGGTTAGAAGGTACAACACCCCGCTTAAGCAATGTTCGATCTAGTGCATCTAAAAAGCCCCAATTACCTTTATTCAATATCCAAGAACCTTTTGATATTCTTCTATTCAAATCCCTGATGTGCCTTGAGGTAAATATAATTGGTGCAGAGTAATGAGCTGAAATTAACCAACGTATATTCTTTAGGGTGTACAACTGATCTAACCAACTAATATATGAATTTTTTGCTCTAGCAAAAACTAACCTCTGCAAGACAGGAGCAATCTGAATATTGGCTTGCTTATCACCAATTAGTTCTTTTGCCGTTTCTTCCCAACCTTCTTGCCATGAGAAAGGGAACAATCCGAAGTGGGCTCTTGAATTGCGAAGTCCAGGCTTAAATGCGTTTTTCAATACCTCTGACAATGGAGGAATAATTAGCTTTTGAGGTCGTAGAAAGGAAGCAAATAAGATAAGTCTTAACCAACCTTTGCGTCGTTTCTCAGGAGTATCTTCCATCGGTTCATCACCACTTTCACGAGCATGAAAGAGTAGAGGAGATGGATCATAATCAAACAATTCAGGTGGTTCAGGATCTATAGAAACCAATGCATCTGTAACCAATAAAGCATTAGAGGGATTGTGAAAACATGAATATTCCTGGAACCTTCCTAACCCAAGGTCTAGAGGTCCTAAGGGTAACCACTTGCAGCTTTCTTCATGAGGGAATCCATCATTCAACAGCGTTTTTGTACGTTTATCAGGAACACCTATTAAGGACAAAGGCAAATTCAAAGGAAAGCTCCATTGCCCAGGACAAATCCACAAATTTGCATTTGGAAATGCACGCGCCAAGGCAGGTAAAGATATTTTGTGTTCCAAACCAGAAGCAGTTGGTAAAACGATAGTCAACACAGGGCCATGTTCTTTTTCAAGTTCACCCAGGTAATGAAGCAACTCACCCGTTGGAGGAAGAGGGTTCATCAACATCAACCCTCCATGCACCTTTGCAACGGTTAGCCGAACAGGAACCGCTACGTAATAAAGCCCTTGTAATTGTTCAAAACTCCAGATTTGATTAGGAATTAATTCACGAAAAATAGTTTGCCTTTTTCCATAAGGGTAAAGGGGCAAAAGTGGCCACCAAGGCCACTTTTGGTCTACAGAGTTGCCTGTCTTAATATTTAGTTTTGACTGATTAATCACACCTACAAATGCGTAGACACTTGGGATTTAAGAATGCCATATCTAGGAGCAAATAAGAAGGCAATAAGGAAAATAACTGTCTGAACGAGAACAATTGAGCCGCCCGTTTCTATATCAGACCAATAACTTATGTAGACTCCTAATATACTAGAAATAGCACTACTAAGAATTGCCAAATAGGTCATTCGATCGAAACGGTCAGTAAGTAAATAGGCAGTTGCACCAGGAGTAATTAACATCGCAACCACTAATATTATCCCAACTGTTTGAAGGCCAGCAACAGCAGCAAGGGACAACACCGATAACAACAAATAATGGAGTATTCCAGTATTAATACCAATAGACCTTGCATGGGTTGCATCAAAGCAATAAAGCATCAAATCTCTACGAAATAGAAGTAATATAGTTACGACAATAGCCGATATTATTATAGTCTGTTGGACATCAGAATCTGAAATCCCTAGTGGACTTCCAAACAGTATATGCATTAAATCAATATTACTTTTTATTTTAGATACCAGAACTAGTCCAAGAGCAAAAAAACCTGTAAAGACAAGACCAATAACTGTATCTTCCTTGATTCTAGACTTCTGTTTTACAAACCCAATCAAGGCAACCGAGCCTACACCAAAGACAAAAGCACCTATTGAAAAAGGCAGTCCAAGCGCGTAAGCCACGACAACACCAGGCATTACAGCATGAGAAACTGCGTCTCCCATTAAAGCCCAACCTTTAAGGGTCATATAACACGATAAAAGTCCACAAACACCACCTACTAGGGCACTTACCATCAATGCTCTGCGCATAAATTCATGACTGAGAGGTTCTATAACAAACGACAAAGGTGATGTAATAGAAAGAAACTCATTCATTCAAAAAATCCTTCTGATGGAGTTGGTCCAGAGAGAACATCAGGAGGCATTCCTCCAAAAGTCATAGTGATATTTTCTTGCGTAAATATTTGAGAAGTCTCTCCATAAGCCAACACAGTTTTATTGATAAGAACTACAAGATCACAGAAGTCTCTTACGTGACTCAAATCATGAGTTGAGATAAGTATAGTTCGTCCCTCCTTGCGAAACTGTAGGAACAATTCAGCCATTAGTTTTTCTGTACGAACATCAACTCCCGAGAAGGGTTCATCCAATAGAAGTACGGATGCTCTTTGGGCAATAGCTCGAGCCAGAAATGCACGCTTACGTTGACCTCCTGATAGCGAACCAATAGGTCGTTTACGTAATTCAAGCAGCTCAACTCTTGCAAGAGCATGCCAAACAGCCTTTCTGTCTGATTCCCGAGGAATCCGCAAGAAATTCATTGAGCCATAACGTCCCATCATCACAACATCCCAAACACTTACAGGGAACGAACAATCAATGCCTTCGTTTTGAGGTACATATGCCACAGCTTGATCACGTTGAGCCTTATGAACAGCAGATCCATTAATGCGTATAGAGCCTCTAGATGGACGAACAAAACCCATCAAAGCCTTGAAAAAAGTGGATTTACCTGCACCATTCATGCCAACCAAGCCGCATATTGAACCAGCTTTCAACTTCAGACTTGCGTCATAAAGAGCAACTGTGCCGTTGTAATCAACACAAACCTCATTCGCTTCTATTCCGAGCAATTCACCTTGTGGCTGATTTGTCAAAGGATTCATCATTGTTTGAAAAACTCTGGAGCAAGCCCCTTCCGAATCAACTCAACATTATGACGCTGCAGTTCTAGCAACGTTGGCGCAGGTCCATCTGGTGCAGAAAGTGAATCTACGTAAAAAATACCGCCAAAAGTGGCACCACTAGCCTTTGCAACCTCAAGCTGTGCTTTTGAACTGACAGTACTTTCACAAAATATTGTAGGAATCTTCCTCTCTTTAATTTTATTAATCAAATTGAGCATCCGTTTAGGTGTTACCTGACTTTCAGCGTTAACTGGCCAAAGATACGCCTCCTCCATCCCATAGTCATTAGTGAGATAACTAAAAGCACCTTCACAACTAACCAATACTCGTCGAGTCTCTGGAATGGACGATAAAGTTGCGCGTAGTTCACTATCAAGTTCTTTTAATTTTGCTTTATAGTTACTTGCATTATTCAAAAAAACTTCTTTGCCTGCAGGATCAATATTAATGAATGCCTCAACAAGATTATCTACATACTTTATAGCCCTTTCAGGAGACATCCAAGCATGAGGGTTAGGTTTACCTTTGTATGCGTCACTTTCGATCAGCAAAGGTGTCATACCATCACTCAAAACAATTGTAGGAACATTCCCAGCAGCAGCTGTAAACTTGCGCGCCCATAATTCTAATCCCAGGCCATTTTCAATAATCAGATCAGCTTTAGATGCTTTAACTAAATCACTAGGAGTAGGTTGATATCCATGTATTTCAGCGCCAAGCTTGGTTACAGATTCTACGAACAGTCGATCCCCAGCAACATTCGTTGCCATATCTGCCAAGACAGTAAATGTAGTCAATACAAGTGGTTTCCTGTTGCCTAAATTGCTTGGTTGATTATTTTCAGTGGCGGTACATGAAGATAATAAGATTAGAATAAAAATCTTAGAAATCAAAGTCGTTATCGAACTTACCTTGGACATAATTCTTGGCATAATTAATGTAAGCAGGAAGCAATGGCGTTTGATGGAATTGATTTCTTTCTCTGTGTGAATTTATAACAGAAGAATTTCATTAAACTCAAGAAACTAGTTAGTTAAATCTGATTTCTTATTTTATCACAAACTGATTCATATTGAAATCAGGACATAGATTTGGGATGTCTTATAAATAATGACATTAAAATTATTTAATTTCTATAAATATTAAATAGTTTTAAAATCAGATGCTCAGAATATCTATACCGGTATTACGTTCATTCACCCAATTAGTTGCTTGTTTTAGAAATCCATTCCAATTAACACGTTCCTTATTGGCTGCGCTTGCGACAAGTTCTGGTGCTTGTTTCTTAAGCATTTCCAAATCTGGCTCTGAGACACCATTATTTAGTGCCATCCAATCGGCCATAGAGCGTCCAACAACTCTAGTGAGATAAGCAGCACTCATTGCCTGCATCGTCCCGGCAGCCAACCAACTACTCCCATGCAATTTAGCCACCCCAAGTAATGCATGACCACTCCACTCAACAACTCCCTGTGCTATGGCTGTTGTGGCTAATTGTCTAGCAATTATCTGCAGGGATTCGGCTTTCCACGAACATGACCAAATTTGTGCCATCTCTTGGATCATCAAACCATTTGCTACTGAAAGCGCCAATAGGTCGGTAGAAGGGACAGGGGAAGCAAAAACAGCACCAGCAACAACCCACTGTGTTCTCTGTTGAACAACTCGAAACTTTCTTCTACGCAAATTTTCAAGATCTAGTTGCCAAGAAGTATGTAATTTAGAGAGCAATCTTTGACGAGTTAAATCAATATTCCTTTTAGGTCGTTCCAAAATTCGCCTGACTGGCGTTAACAATTTATAGAGATCTTGATCAGGCTTACTCCAACGCAAAATGCGATCATTCCATCGATGAGGTAGTTGCGCCTGAAGAGCATTTAGTTGTTCAGGCCAACTTGCCGAGAGATCATGAGATGAAACCATTACCCAAGAGGGTTGATCTACAGGAATCTTTTCAAGCCAGAGAAGATCGGAGGCTCTTAAAGGTAGGGGTAAAACATATAAAAGCAAATCTTGATCAAAAAGACTTTTAGGCCAAACCCAAGAACTGTCTTTAAAAGGAAGAGAAGAAGTCCAAGACAAACTTAAAGGATTATCCCCTGCAATAGCTTGTTGTACGCGCTCCTTATCTGGAAGCTCAACTCCACTCGAAGATACGAAAGCAATTTTTTGTGGTCCAACTCGCTCTACGATTTCTTTGAGATCATTAACTCGCTCATTAGATTTCAATCTATTCGTGCCATCACCTTCCAAATCTTCAAATTGTGCGAGCACTTCTTGACACCTCCGAACCCAACCCTGAACGCTCTGAGGAGCATCAAAACTTCCACCCAAGGGCTTGGATATCAACCAAACGCCACCTAAGAGCACAATTATTCCAAGTCCACCTCCAGGAACATGAATAAACTCGGAAAATATCCATTGCCCAAGGCCTAAAGAAACTATAAAAAGAACTCCCTTGCTTAGGTTTCCCGAAGGCAAAAGCAAAGCACTCGATTGGAGGTTGGGAAATTTCACGAAACCAACTAATAGCCAATATTTATTATTCTTAGCCAAATTAGAAAAGCAGGCAATTGTCGCAACGCCTAAATAGGCGTAAATAAAGGCTTTTCAAAGAAAAAAGCTAACAAAGAGTTACTGATTTTTTATCTAAATGAGCATTAAAACAACTTCATGAGATGTGAATCTGCTGAAGGAGCTTAAAAAAAGCATCGCCAGGCTGCCAAGGATGAGGCACACTTGCCCTGATAACAGGTGGAAGTACATGGGTGATTCCTACGGTGATCCTCAACAAAACACAAGAAACTTTGAGAGCAATCGAGATAGTTCTCGAGGAGGTTTTAGAACAGGTAGAGGTTCTGGTGGAAGGGGACCTGGAGGAAGAGAAGGAGGAGGCTTTCGAATAAGGCTCAGCGATAATGAAATGCGCTCTGCACGATCTCTGCAAGAAGCTTTTAACCTTCGTTCAACAGTTGCTGTACTTGGTTTTTCTGTAAGAACACTTGCTCAAATGCTTGAAGAAGGAAAACTTGATGAATTGATAGCGCAATCACGTACACAAGGAAGCCCTGGAGCCAATAGAAGAAGCGAAGGTAGACAGGGTTCTAGAAGGAATCGTTTTAATGAAGACAACCAAACAACAAATAGAGGGGAGGCTAAACCGAATCCTTTTGCAAGGCCTGAGAAGCCTCAGCCAGTTGTGGAAGAAGCAGAAGGAGTGGATCCTCATAATGAAGGAACAGATGCGGTTGACACTTCATCTTCAGAAGCAAACATCGATGATTTAAAAGACCATTCATCTGAGGGAGAAGATACACCTATAGAGAATTCCATCTCAGAAGAAGACAAATCATCTAAAGAAGGTGAGAGTTGAATTAAGTGGTACGTAAAAGAGTTCTATCTGGGGTACAACCAACAGGTGCCATTCATTTAGGCAACTGGCTTGGAGCAATTCGTAACTGGGTAGAACTTCAAGAAAATCATGAAACTTATGTATGCGTAGTAGACCTACATGCAATAACAGTTCCACATGATCCAAAACAACTAGCAGAAAATACACTTAGAACTGCAGCTTTATATATTGCTTGTGGAATGGATCCTGCTAAAAGTACAATATTCATCCAAAGTCAGATATCTGCTCATAGTGAACTTTGTTGGTTGCTTAATTGTCTAACACCAATGAATTGGATGGAAAGAATGATTCAATTCAAAGAAAAGTCAATCAAGCAAGGTGATAATGTTTCTATTGGATTATTTGACTATCCAGTCCTAATGGCAGCTGACATTCTTCTTTATAATGCAGATTTAGTGCCTGTTGGGGAAGACCAAAAGCAACATCTTGAACTGGCAAGGGATATTGCACAACAGCGTATAAATTCTAAATTCAGCTCTAACGGAGAACCAATTATAAAGGTACCAAAACCTTTAATCCTCAAAGAAGGGGCAAAAATCATGAGTCTGACTGAAGGCAACAAGAAGATGAGTAAAAGTGATCCAAATGATAATAGTAGAATTACACTTTTAGATTCACCTGAGCTAATTACTAAGAAAATAAAGCGTGCTAAAACAGATACAACTATCGGTTTGGAGTTCAATAATCCAAAAAGGCCCGAAGCAGATAATCTCCTTAGTCTTTACTCGATATTAAGTGGATTAGGCAGAGAAGTTGTAGGAAAAGATTGTGCCGAGATGGGCTGGGGCACATTTAAACCATTATTAGCAGAAGCAACAATTTCTGCATTAAAACCAATTCAGACTCAATATAATGAACTTATAAATGATCGAGGTGAACTTGATCGGATTCTTCTGGAAGGAAGAGCTAACGCCGAAGAAGTCGCACAAAAAACCTTAAGCCGATTACAATTAGCACTAGGGCTCCTTAGAAAAAACTAAAACTTATTATAAAAATAATCATATATCGGGACAGTTCTGTATATATAATTATAAATAAGTCAACTTCCCTGCAAAATAACTAAGCAAAATCTTAACTATGCCATTGATCACTCTTCCTGATGGTAAACAAAGAAAATTCGAAGCCTCAGTAACAATTAAAGAAATAGCAGAAGATATCGGACCCGGTCTCGCCAATGCTGCATTAGCAGGCAGAGTAAATGGCAATTTAATAGATGCTTGTATTCCAATAGAAAGAGACTCTACCGTAAGTATTATTACTTCAAAAGACGCTGAAGGTGTTGATATTATTCGACATTCTTTTGCTCATATAGTTGGCCATGCTGTTAAACAATTATATCCAAATGCAAAAATGGCAATTGGTCCTGTAATCGATAATGGCTTTTACTATGACATAGCCTATGAAAAGACGTTTACTCCAGATGATCTTGAGAAAATAGAAATTAGGATGCAAGAACTTATTAAACGAAATTATGATATCAGGGTTGACATCGTGACAAAAGAGGAAGCACTTAAAACTTTCTCAGAAAGAGGTGAAACTTACAAACTAGAGATAATTGAGGAAATTCCAAAAGGGGAAGAGATAAAGCTATATCGTCACGAAGAATATACTGACATGTGCAGAGGTCCTCACGTTCCTAATACAAAGCATTTAAGATCATTTAAGTTAATGAAAATATCTGGTGCATATTGGCGTGGTGATTCTAATAATGTAATGTTGCAAAGAATTTATGGCACTGCTTGGTCAAGTTCTAAGGAGCTTAAATTATATTTAAAACAACTAGAAGAGGCTGAGAAAAGAGATCATAGAAAAATTGCAAAGAAATTATCACTTTACCACTCACAAGAAGAGGCCCCAGGAATGATATTCTGGCATCCAAATGGATGGGCAATCTACCAAGTTCTAGAGAACTATATCCGACAGATTTTAAAAGATAATGCCTATCAGGAAATTAAAACCCCTCAAACTGTTGACCGAGCACTATGGGAGAAATCTGGACATTGGGATAAATTTAAAGCTGATATGTTTACTACAACCTCAGAGAACAGAGAATATGCTATAAAACCAATGAACTGTCCATGTCATGTTCAGGTTTTTAATCAAGGCCTAAAAAGCTACAAAGACTTGCCAATAAGACTGGCTGAGTTTGGATCTTGTCATCGCAATGAACCTTCTGGCTCTCTTCATGGTCTAATGAGAGTACGTAACTTTGTACAGGATGATGCACATATATTCTGCACAGAGTCACAAATACAATCTGAGGTTTCTGATTTCATAGATTTAGTTTTTGAAGTATATAAAGCATTTGGATTTGATTCTATTCTAATAAAACTTTCCACAAGACCAAGTAAAAGAGTAGGCAGTGATGCTATCTGGGACAAATCAGAAAAGGCTTTATCGGATGCATTGAAGGCTAAGGATTTAGACTGGGAATTGCTACCTGGTGAAGGTGCCTTTTATGGCCCAAAAATAGAATTCTCATTAACAGACTGTCTTGGCAGGGTATGGCAATGTGGAACCATTCAGGTGGATTTCTCAATGCCTGAAAGACTTGATGCTTCATATGTTGATGACGATAATCAACGGAAAATACCGGTAATGCTTCACAGAGCTATTCTCGGTTCATTTGAACGTTTTATAGGTATATTAATCGAGAATTATGAGGGCAAATTCCCTGTATGGTTATCCCCTATACAAGCGAATATATTATCAATAACTGATCGCAATAATCAAGCATCTACGCATCTAAAAAATCAACTTGTAAAACAAGGTTATAGGGTCGAGACTGATCTAAGGAACGAAAAGATCGGTTTCAAAATAAGAGAACATACACTTCAACGAATTCCTTACCTAATAATAATAGGAGACAAAGAACAAGAAAGTAATCAACTTTCGGTTAGGACAAGAGAAGGTGAAGATCTTGGAAATATGTCCTTAGATGACTTCGTATCATTAATCAATGAATCAATCGAATTAAAAGGGTTGAATTATCTAACCACAGAAAAATAAATGAATATACTTGCAGGCGATATTGGTGGAACTAAAACTTTACTAGCTATATATAATATAAAGAATGGTGTCAGCAAGGTTTATCAGGAGAAATATATATCTTTCGAATGGGATTCATTAGAATCAATCATTAGCCATTTCCTGAAAGGTCTTCCTGATGGAATAAATAATCCCAACATTGGATGTCTTGCATTGGCTGGACCGGTAACAAATGGATCATGCTCAATCACAAATCTTGGTTGGGAAATTAATAAGCAAACTATATGTAAATTAGCAAGTCTTAATTATCTTGAGTTAATAAATGATGTCAGTGCTCTTATTTATGGTATACCCTTTCTAAATAAGACTCAGTATATTCAAGTTCAACCCGGTATAGACAAGAATCCTAAGAACGATTCAATAGCCGTAATAGCAGCAGGAACTGGACTAGGAATGGCGAAAGGAATGTATACTCAAAATTCAATTTCTGCATTTCCTAGTGAAGGTGGGCATAGAGAATTCGCTCCACGTTCTGAAAAAGAATGGGTACTAGCTAAATGGCTAAAAGAAGATTTAAACCTACAAAGGTTATCTATTGAGCGAATTGTTAGTGGAAATGGTCTAGGCCATGTTGCTCGTTGGAGATTAAGCAAAGCTGATGCAATCTCACATCCTCTAAGAAAAGTTTCAGAAACATGGAGATACAAAAAAGATATTCATCAGGATCTTCCTTCATTAGTTAGCAAAGCAGCGAATAGTGGAGATCAATTAATGCAAGAAGTTCGCAACCTCTGGTTGGGTGCATATGGATCAGCTGCGGGCGATTTGGCACTGCAAGAACTCTGTGGAGGAGGTCTCTGGATAGCTGGAGGCACTACATCCAAACATCTTGAAGGGATACGATCTGCAACCTTTCTAGAACCTATGCGGTCCAAAGGTCGTTTTTACAAATACCTAGTGGATCTTCCAGTTTTGGCGCTTGTAGACCATGAGGCTGGACTATTCAGTGCTGCCTGCAGAGCGCGCATGCTTGCAGAGTTAAGTGAGAAACTTATATGAATAGATAAATCCGAATGGCGCAGCCGCGCATTGGACAAAAAGTGATAGTGGATGTTCCGTCTACTACAGCGAACCTTGGACCAGGTTTTGACTGCTTAGGTGCTGCCTTAGACCTTAATAATCGATTCACTATCACAAGGATTGAAGGGAGTGGCGAGCGATTTGAGCTCATCATGGAAGGCAACGAAGGTAATCACTTACGAGGTGGTCCTGAAAACTTGGTATATAGGGCGGCTCAAAGGGTATGGAAAGCTGCTGGGATCGAACCAGTAGGACTTGAGGCGCGAGTAAAGCTGGCTGTTCCTCCAGCGCGAGGATTAGGTAGCAGTGCTACAGCAATTGTTGCTGGATTGGTGGGAGCCAATGCATTAATGGACTCTCCGCTAGCGAAGGAAAAACTCTTAGAACTTGCAATTGATATTGAAGGTCACCCCGATAATGTCGTGCCGTCCTTGTTAGGTGGTCTTTGTATTACAGCAAAAGCTGCCTCTGAAAGATGGAGAGTTATTCGTTGTGAATGGATGAATTCGATCAAAGCTGTTGTAGCAATCCCGTCAATTCGCCTAAGCACAAGCGAAGCACGGAGAGCAATGCCCAAAACCGTTCCAATAAGCGATGCTATTACAAATCTTGGTGCACTAACATTGCTTTTACAAGGTCTCAGGACAGGAAATGGTGAATTAATAGCTGATGGAATGAATGATCGGCTTCATGAACCTTATAGATGGCGATTGATAAAAGGTGGACTTGAAGTTAGGCAGGCTGCGATAAATACAGGAGCCTGGGGTTGTGTAATTAGTGGAGCAGGCCCAAGTGTCCTAGCCCTTTGCAGCCAAAAAGACGGTCCCAGGATCAGTCAAGAGATGATTAGAGCATGGGAAAATATGGGAATAGAAAGCCGAGCTCCTATGCTGAACATTCAAACAGCCGGAAGCCAATGGCGACCAGGCAATCCTGAGTAGTTATACTTAATATGTATACTCAGGAACTGATAAGTTCTTTCAAAACCACTAGTCCATGATGGGCGCCACTATGCCGCTAACGGCTGCGTCCCAGGCTTCATTCCCCTGGCTATCACTAATAGTCCTGCTCCCTGCAGCTGGTGCCTTGGTAATTCCTTTCTTACCAGGAGAGGAGAGGCCTGAATCAAATCTTCCACGAAATTTCTGTATTGCTTTCCTGCTTGCAGACTTCTTATTAATAGTTGGGGTAATTGGGGGCCTTTTTAACACCAAAGTTGCAGGCCTTCAACTCATCGAACGAGTTAATTGGATACCCTTAATAGGCCTTGAATGGTCTCTTGGTGTTGATGGAATCTCTGCACCACTGATAGTACTAAGTGGACTAATCACCCTACTTTCAGCAGCTGCTAGTTGGAGACTTAAAAGTAAAACCAAACTATATTTTGCACTTCTTTTAGTTCAGGCTTCTGCTCAAGGATTGGTTTTCCTTTCCCAAGACTTTCTTTTATTTTTCCTTGCCTGGGAGTTAGAACTAGTACCCGTTTATTTATTGATCGCTATCTGGGGAGGGGTTAATCGTCAGTATGCAGCAACAAAATTCATCCTCTATACAGCTCTTGCTTCTTTATTGATACTTATCAGTGGACTCGCATTAGCTCTTTCTGGAGATAATTACTCCCTGAACTTAACAGAATTAGCGAATCGCTCACCATCTGGAACTTTTGGTCTCCTTTGTTATTTAGGTTTCTTAGTCGGATTCGGCGTCAAGCTTCCAATTTTTCCACTCCATACATGGCTACCTGATGCACATGGAGAGGCAAATGCTCCAGTTTCAATGCTTCTTGCAGGAGTATTACTAAAGATGGGTGGATATGCACTTTTGCGTTTCAACGTTCAAATTCTGCCTGAAGCTCATACGCAATTAGCTCCTGCTCTAATTGTTATAGGAATAGTAAATATTATTTATGGTGCTCTAAATGCTTTTGCTCAAGACAATGTAAAAAGGCGCATTGCTTGTAGCTCAGTTAGTCATATGGGTTTTGTCTTATTAGGGATTGGTGCAATAGATGCTCTTGGGATAAGTGGTGCAATGTTGCAAATGATTAGCCACGGCCTTATTGCAGCAGCTATGTTCTTCTTCACAGGCTCTTTTTACGAAAGGACGAATACTCTTTCGATACCAAATATGGGTGGACTTGCGAAAGTATTACCAATAACATTTGCATTCTTTTTAGCAAGTTCTTTGGCATCATTAGCTCTGCCAGGAATGAGCGGGTTTGTAAGTGAAATTACTGTTTTCTTAGGCATTACCAGTCAAAATAATTTCACGTCTATCTTTAGAGCTATCACAATTGTATTAGCAGCAATTGGTCTAGTTCTTACCCCCATTTACCTTCTCTCTATGTGTAGGCGAGTCTTCTTTGGCCCAAGGATACCTGCTCTAGCAAAAGTAGAGGAAATGAACACAAGGGAGCTCACAATAGGCCTTAGTCTTCTGGTCCCAACATTAGTAATTGGATTCTGGCCTCGAATTGCAATTGATTTATATGAATCATCAACGAATGCCCTAGCCCAAAACTTATCTACTCATAATTTAATTGCAATAACCCAGTCATCCGCATTTGGCTGAAATGACAAAAACAGTCCACGACCAACCTTCTTTGTTAGTAGGAAGAGGGATTCCTAACTACAAAAACATAACTCCTTCCCAAATCAATCTGCATATCCCATCCCTACTAAAGGAGCTGAACATACAATTTTGCGAAATTGAGGAAACCCTTGATAAAAGGATAAATAGCAATCGTCTACTTAATTGGGAAGAAGTAATGGAACCGCTCCATCAACTAAGTGAGCGTTTACGTTGGAGTTGGGGAGTCGTATGCCATTTAAATGGTGTCCGAAACACACCAGAACTTCGTGAAGCCCATTCAACTCAACAACCAGAAGTGGTTCGTTTTATCAATCGAATAGGGCAAAGCAAAATTATTCACAAAGCATTGTGCACTCTCAAAGAACAATCCCTACGAGAACTCGACGAAGCTCAAAAAAGAATTCTGGATGCAGAACTGCTTTCTATGAATCAACGGGGAGTTGGATTAGAAGGTTCTGATCAAGAGTTATTTAATTCAAATAGCGAGAAGCTTGCTGAACTATCAACTACGTTTAGTAACAATGTACTTGATTCCACAAAGGAATGGAGCCTACTCCTAGCTGAAAAATCTCAAGTAGAAGGCCTCCCGCTAAGAGCATTAGAAATACTTGCTAGCTCAGCGAAGGAAGCAGGTGACCTAAAACAAAACGACAACTCTATTCCTACACCGGAAGAAGGTCCTTGGAGACTTGGTTTAGATATGCCGCGTTATCTTCCATTCATGACACATGGAGTCAATAGAGAAATAAGAGAACTCTTGTACAAAGCACATATCAGCAGAGCGAGTGATGGGAAGCTAGACAACAAAAAAATAATAGAGCAGATCCTAATTATTCGAAGGCAACAAGCCAAGCATTTAGGCCATAAGAACTGG